>NZ_ALBR01000076.1:0-58901 GCF_002081505.1 Bacillus sp. CDB3
TTGTTCTTCTAATTCTTCTGTTGTTTCCCAATTTTCTTCTAGCGTTTCTTCTTTACCTTCGTGTATCTTCACATTTGTAATGTCATATCCATTAACTTTCGATTGATATCCCGATACTGGTTGTTCTTTCACTTCATACTTATAAGCTTTTCCTGCAGAATCAAATACTCGTAAGTTTTCAAACTCATATTTCCAATCACTTGTTTCCGTTACTTCTTTCGTTTCAATTACTTTACCATTTTGTATTAAATCTACTTTAATTGCTTTTGGACGATCATTTACTTTGTCGCCTTTCCACGTTTTCGTTCCTGCAATAGATGTAGTTGCATTTAAATCCCCTTCAGCGCCACCTTCAGCTGTAATATTTTCAACTTGGGCAACTTGTGAATCAGAAACTGGTTCATTATCTGCTACCTGATATTCAATCGCATACTTATTTTCCAGTTTATTAATTTTCTTTCCATTCTCTGTTATATCAGCTTTGTAAGAAATCGAAAACCTAGTACCATTAGCTTTGTCTTTATTGAAAATAGCTTTAAGAGTCATATCATTCACAAACTCTATTGTTCCATATCCTTGACTCTCAAAATCTTTTAATGAAAGTGATTTTTGGCCTGCTGCATTATCGATACTGATAGAAAAGCTATCTTTATTAAATTTTTGGCCTTCTTGCAGACTATCGGATAACTTAATGTCTGTATTTAAAACTTCTTTGTTATAATTGACCATTAAAAACCAACGGACCTCATCAGTATTATCTGGTTGAATATCCCCAGCTTTATAAGAAAATGGCCCTTTATGATTTTCTCCACTACCTCCACCACTGCTTGGTCCAGTAATCGTTACTTTTTGCATTTCTAAATTTGTTCCTAGGTTAGTTTGAATTTCTTTCTTTTGATCTGTTTCCACATTTGTAGCTTGAACATTTATAGTAAAGTATCCTCTAATATTATTACGCGTACTTACTTTTTCATTAAATATACATTTTGCAACACCTGCGGATACTTCACAAACACCATAATCATCTAATGGTATTTTCCCATTAAATCCTTTAAGTTCTGGAGGCAATGTTAATGTCAATACATCTCCAGGCTGTAGCTTATAACCATCTTTTTCACTAAAATTGACATTGATTTTAGTTCTTTCTCCATAATATAAATCTGTTTTTTCAATGTTAAAACTATCTACAAATCCCATTGCATTTAACTCTTGTGCTTTTGCAATTGTTGGTACTAAGCTTTGAGCCATAACAACCACAAAAATTAAAAAAGTTGAAATCCATTTTTTTGAATTAATATTCATATTTCCTCCTATTATCATTAAATAATTATTGCTCCTTGCTACAACAATCGAACGAACTTACACTCCCCTCCTTAAAAATATCGCAACAAAAAGTTTTATATAAACTCCTTTTAAAAATATTAAAAAAGAGTTTTTCCTTTTCTTATCCTTTAATGCATAGCATTCTGAACTAGTAATTAAACACATTAAGTGAATTGATTCTATACGATTGTATAGACAACTTACTCTCCAAATTGATAACACCTCTCTAATTAATTAGAGAGGTGTTATCAACGTAATTCTAGCTATTCAAACATAAAGGAAATAATAAAAACTAGTTATTTTACTTCATTACAATTTTAATCATTTATAAAAACAAAAAACGGACCGAACCGTTCGGTCCGTTTTTGATTCTACCATTTGTTCTACACTATTACAATATTATTCATTAAAATACCTTTGAATATTTTAATGTAATCTCTATTTCACCAAAATAATTCTCCATATTCACTGACTTGTAGGATAGTACTACTTTTCATAAATAATTGCTATATAGCCTTTTATGTTCCCAAAAGCACACAGATCCAACGCATTTTCTTCTTTATTATTTAACAATTTTGATTACTATTCCTCAAAAGATAATTTTATCCTTAAAATCATTTTTACATAATAACCCCAAAAGATATATATTTACTCCTATACACACTATTTATTATGTATAGGAGTAAAAAATACAGAATCCATTATATTTACAAGCTTGTAACTTGCTTTAAATAAATATGTATATAATAATATGTAAGTGACGTTTACTTCTTGTAGCATGAGAGCAGAAAAAACTTATGGCTTGCTATACATTTATCATTTTAGAGTAAACATATATAACAACAAATAATCTAAAAAAACTAATTTTGAGAATATAAAAAATCCAAAAAAAGATTAATAATTTTAAATTTGAGAGGTACATTGATTATGGTTAAAGTAGATAAGGTAAAAGAAACAATAATTGAAAAATCTGTATATCTATTTAACACGCAAGGGATTTCCCGTACATCAATTCAAGATATAATGGATGCTACTTCTCTGCCTAAAGGTGCTATTTATCGACGTTTTAAAGGTAAAGAAGAAATTGCATTGGCTGCATTTCATAAAAGTGGAGAAATCATATGGAAATATTTTTATGAAGCTATAGAAAATAAAGAGAAAGTCATCGATAAAATCATTGCTATTTTCCTTGTATACCAAGATGCAGCCAACAACCCTCCAATCCCTGGCGGGTGTCCTTTACTTAATGTTGCAATTGAAAGTACAGATGTCTTTCCTGAGTTACATATGGCAGCTGCAAAGGGATATGATAATACAGTAGCACTAATGGAGTCTCTTATTAAAGAAGGAATAGAAAAAAGGGAATTTAATGATGATATAGAGGTTCTATCACTTGCTTCTTTTCTTTCTTCTTCTATGCAGGGAGCTATTATGGCTAGTCGAGTATCAAAAAATAATATACACCATCATTATTTTCTAGAACAAATAAGACAACTTCTTAATTCATATTCAATTTAAAAAGAGACACAACATATATATTATTAAAATTAAGATGGTTCAAGTCGTAAGAAGGCACCTGATGGTGTCTTTTCTTCCATCTTCAATGGAAGGAGCTATTATGGCTAGTCACTTGTTCAATAAAATAATGAATACTATCATTATTTTATTGAACAAGTGAAATATCTTCTGACTTCTTATTCTCACTTTACATCAAGTTGTAGTTGACCGCCTATCTCTGAAATAGAGTAAAACGACTACATTTTTAAAAGTAACAAGTTAGAAACACTATACATGTCCATCAACTTAAGGATATAAACTACTACAAAAAGTATAAAACGTTATTCTTTCTATATAAGTTAGAGAGAATAACGTTTTTTGTAATTGAGGGTATTATAAAATCTCTTAAGTTGTCGATGCCTTTTTATTTAAACTTCAACCGATTGATTTTCAGAAATATTTCGAAAACGTCGTTTATGCATCCATGTTAACGAAGCAATTGTACCTAGTGATAATAAAACGATAAAGATCATTAATATCCCTATATTTTGCCACATGAAGTTATAATCCCCGCTCGATACGACTGCTTTAAATCCTGATACAGAGTATGTCATCGGTAACCAAGCATTAAAGTGTTGTAAAAACTTCGGAATTAATTCTAGTGGAAATGTTCCAGCACTAGTTGTAAGCTGCATAATTAATGTTAAGATAGCGATGAAACGCCCTGCATCACCAAACGCTGTTACTAAACATTGAATTAATGCGATGAACGCTAAACTTGTAACGATGCTAAAGAGTATGAAATATGGAATGCTTTGTACTTCTACACCTAATCCGAACAGTAATATGACATCTGCTACTATTGCTTGAATAATACCGACTGATAGTAAAACGCCGAACTTACTAATAAACCAACTAAATCCTGATTTCGGAACACCAACTGTATCGCGTAATGGGTATACGATAGATAATAGTAATGCCCCAACGAATAAACCGAGTGATAAGAAGTACGGTGTAAATCCTGTTCCGTAGTTTGGAACTTCCGCCATTTTCTCTACCTTTACTTTTACAGGACTTGCAAACATATCATACGTTTTATCCGTTCCTTTTACTTCCCCTGTTTTTTCTGCACCTTCACCAAGTTTCTCAGCAAGTTCACTAGATCCATCGTTTACTTTTACGAGTCCGTCTGTCACTTTTCCTGAGCCGTCTGTTAGTTTATTTACGCCTTCGATTAGCTGGGTTGAGCCAGTTGACATTTTATTTAGACCACCATTTAGAGTACCTAAGCCAGTTGTTACTTTACCCGATCCATCTGCTAATTGATTTACGCCGCCTATCATTTGGTTTGTTCCTACAGATAATGTACCTAAACCGCCTGTCACTTGGCTTGAACCATCTACTAATTGATTTACACCACCTGCCATTTGATTTGCTCCTGCAGATAATGTGTCTAAGCCACCTGTTACTTTACCCGATCCATCTGCTAATTGATTTATCCCATCAATTAATTGACCGGATTCGTTTTTAAATTTATTTGCGCCTTCTTTAGCAGCATTTAATTTCTTACCAAATCCTTGGAAATTTTCAACAAATCCTTTTTGTGCGCTGGCTAATTTCTCAATACCATCCGTTAAAGATTGCAATCCCGCTGTATTCGGTAGTTTGTTTTGCGCATCACCTGTTGTTTGATTTATTCCAGCTTTTAATTGTTTTACTTCTTCATTTAATTTATTTGTTCCACCTGCTACTCCAATGGCTTTCTGCTGAACTGTCGCTGTACTTTTTGCCGCATTTGCTATATATGGTTGTAGCTGCTCTTGATATTCTTTTGGTAAACTCTCGATTTGCTTTTGCAAATTAGCTACATCTTGCGCTGCAGTTTTTGCATCTCCTGCTGTTGATTGAGTGAATTCATTTAACTGACTTACATTTTCTCCAGCTCCATCTATTTTCTCATTTAACGTATTTAATATAGTAGGAACTTTCGACTGCATTTCCCCTAAATTTTTCACTGTACTATTTAACTCTTGCAAACCCTTTTCAATTTTTTGAGAATATCCTTCTAATTCACTTTGTCCGCCAGCAAGTTTTTCCATACCGGTTGATAATTCATTCGTTCCTGTTTTTAATTCACCTGTTTTACTTACTAATGTATTTAAACCTGCTGTTACTTTCTGAGATCCATCTTGTAATTTCCCTATACCTGTCTGCATCTCACCTGTTTTGCTATTTAACGTATTTAAACCTGCTGTTACTTTCTCGGATCCACCTTGTAATCTACCTATACCTGTCTGCATTTCGCCTGTTTTACTATTTAATGTATTTAAACCTGCTGTTACTTTCTCGGATCCATCTTGTAATTTATTAGATCCATCTGCTAATTTCTGAACTCCATCTTTCATTTCTCCAGACTTCCCTTGAAGTGTATGAAGGCCATCCGTCACTTTACTTGAACCATCATGCAACTCACTAGCTCCATCATGTAACTTATTTGCCCCGTCCGCTCCATCTGCTAATCCTTTTGAGACGTCTTTAATAGAATCAAACATTTTCTCTGCATATGTTTTCGTTAACGTGCTTGATACTTCACTTTTAATTTTTTCAATGGCTGTTCCGCCAATTTGTGAAGATAAGAAGTTCAAACTTTCATTTGGAATATATTCTAAGTTCAATGGTTTCGGATCGTCTTTTAATAACGTTGTAGCGTTACTTGAGAAGTCATCTGGAATACGTACTAACATGTAATACTTTCTGCCTTCCATTCCCTCTTTCGCTTCTTTTTCACTTACAAATTCCCATTTAAAACTTTTATTATCTTTTAAGTTATCAATGAGCCCTTTTCCGACCTCAATTGGTTTCCCATCAAGTTCTGCACCTTTATCTAAATTGACTACTGCAACTGGTAAGTCATCTAGCTGTTCATACGGATCCCAAAAAGCCCATAAAAACATACCCGCATATAAAATCGGTACAAATAAAACCGCAATGATTGGGATTAATATTTTTTTACTTTTTATAATCTCTGCAAATTCTTTGCTAAGTAACTTATGCCATTTCATAATTTATCCCCCTTTTTAAAAATGACCAAAATCAATATTCGGTCATTTTCATGCAAATAAAAAGGCTATATTCTGTTCATACATATGCCTCATCCCCAAATTTATACTATGCAACTTTTCCTCATTATGAAATTTCTTTTTCTATTCCTCCCCTCAATTAAACTTATGACCATTTCGTTCAATCAGTCATTTTTTATAATAATAAAAGGATTATCTTAGTTTGACAATCCTTTTAATAAATAAAGTTCAAATAATTCTGCAATTTTTTCTTTTTCTAGCGGTTCATGATTTTTTTCCCAATCAAAAATAAGCGATACGTATAGGCGTAGCATAATAAATGCTGTAATTTCTGGATCACATTTGCTAATTTCACCTTTTTCAATTGCAATCTCTAAATAAGATTGAATGACAGAAACGATTTCCACATCTACTTGTTGCATCACTTCTTGTACTTCTTTCGTTCCCATATCACGCTCTTCTTGAATTAATTTAATCATGAGCTGATGGTCTTTTCTAAATTCTAATATGCTATATAATGCTCTATGTACATTTTCAAAAAATGAAATATCTGAACGAATCGCATTTTCTGCAACTTGCTTCATTTCTGTAATTAAATTAGAAATAATTTCGCCAAATAGTTCTTCTTTATTTTTGAAAAAAGTATAAATTGTTCCTTTTCCTACATTCGCTAACTTCGCAACTTGATCCATCGTCGTCGCCTTATAACCGAATGCTGAAAAAGACTTTGTTGCAGCTTCAATAATAGAACGTTTTCGATCTATCGCCACATCATCACCTCCAAAAAATGACCAATTGGATAATATAGTAAATCAGTACATATTTGATATTACCACACGCTTACATTCTATACAAGTTCTCTTTTTAGTTATTCCCAGTATAAAAACATTCCAGTCAATGTATATAATACTGTCATAGTGTATCAGAAAAAAAGGAGAAAGGAAAAGATGTTCTTCAGATATAATTTTTATGAACACCTTTTTCTTATTTCAGCGTAGAAAGCGTAATTTTGTCTAAACTAGAATTCCATATGCCCTCTCTTTTCCTTTCACTCTAACAATCTTCTTCTACAGTTAAACCTTACTTAGCAACAACAAAATTCCTCTTTTTCTAATAACCACATAAAAAAACAAGAAAATCCTTACAATTAATAGTAATATAGAAAGTAGACAGATTGATAAAAATAGTGGAGGCTTTTTCAGTCATGATGCGTGCACTTCGTTTAAATATAAAGCAAGCTTTTTGTAATCGTGTTTCTTTAATTATTATGTTTAGTGGATTAGTTCTTATTTCTATTTATCATTATTATTATGTAATTCGTTATTTAGGAGACGCAACGAACGAGACTATGGCAACTGCTTTTAAATGGATCGGGTTTCGTGATAATGAAATGGATGTTTATTTATTATTACTTCCTGTTATTGCAAGTTTACCATTTAGTACAAGTTACAATTCCGATAAATCCGATGGTTTCAAATCTTTTATAAGTAAGGAAATTTCCCTATTCTCGTATTCCTTTACGAAGTATATCGTTACATTTTTCTGCGGTGGATTTCTTTATACTTTACCGTTCATTCTTTCTTTATTACTTTGCAAATTAACAATTCCAAATGGAGATCCCACCGTTGGTACTAGCATGATAAACGGCAACGGAATGTTCGCAGAGTTATATTTCTCTTCTCCCATCACTTATATTTATCTATATATTGGGATTAATTTTTTATTCGCTGGTTTAATGGCCCTCTTAGGTTTAGCAGCGTCCACATGGTCACAAAAGGATTACATGGCACTTCTATTTCCATTTGCAGTTACTTCCATTCCTTTCGTCCTACTAAATACAATGTTCCCTACAATAGGTGGAGCACCTATTCACTTATATGATCCGAAACAACCATTACACGGGATGTCACCATACATTTTACAATGTACATTTTTCTTCCTTGTCAGCTTATTCATGTACATAAAAGGATTACAACGGGATAAAAAAAGATATATGAGAAGACTTCAAAAACGAGATCGGTGTAGAAAAGCTTTTCAAGCAATTTCAGACTAAGTGATAAAAACGAATAAGAGCGTAATTCCCTATGTGAGATGGGAATTACGCTCTTATTCGTTTACATGTATCAAATGCATACTTTCACTACTCATCTAATCACCTATTCTTTTACGGCGTACCAGCCAATCCCCACAAAATAACAACCGCCGCAAAATAAATTGCTTTAATAGCTACCACTAAACATAATGAAATAATTGCATATTTACTTAATTCTCTTCTTGCACCTACTAAAGTAAAAATAACCGCCAAACTAAACGTTATATAGGAAGTTGCTGTATTTATTAAGTAATACATACTATCTAAATTCTGGGTAAGCCCTGTTATATCGGCTACAAACTGAAGCATGACGATCGTACTAAAAAAAATTGCAAGCTGATTCATTAATTTCCCATTTATTCGTGCTTGCATCGCTGACCATCCCTCTATCAAAAACTAAATATTCGATTAATTTTATCGTGAATTTTATAAAAAGGGGTATCTATATATAATCTCCAGTAATTAGTTATATTCTCTTTTTTAAATAAAATGATCAACAATTTAAACCGAATTAAAAATTTACAATATCGTAAAAACATTTTTTCCAGTTATGATTTACATATGGATAAACATAAATAGTCCACATTACCTCGGAAAGGGGCGTTTTGATCATGCAACCTAAAATTCATACTTGGAAAAGTTATATGTTTTTAACCTTTAGCCTATTCAGTACTATTTTAATGTTTTCACTTGTTCCTGTCTTAGATCGATTTGGTCCCAATACAGTTACTCCTATGACGTACGCAATATTATGCGGAACCATTTTATCTATAATAATGGCTATCATTTCATTTATTAGTCCTTCTGAAAAGAAAGTGTTACCTATTATAGCTTTAGTGGTCACTCTTTTGAATATTTTACTTATTAGCTCTGTTCTCTTATTTGGCTACCTTTTTACTAAATAAGCATATAACATTAGCAATTGGAGGTATTTCATTATGCAACCTAAAAAGAACGCTTAGCTACCTAAGCGCTCTCCTACTTTAATAAGCCTTCTTCAAATCAATTTGAGCAAGTACTGGATCGTGGTCACTTACACGCCCATGTTCTTTCATAATGTTTGAGTTTAAGTGTACTGGGTCTACAATTGTGTGCGGTGCGATGTTATTTGTTACTAAAATATGATCTAACACTTGTGCGTTACCTTCATGAATGTACGTGTAGCGATTCTCTTTCGGCACTGTGTTTAACATATCTTGTAATATCGTTCCTTGCAGTGCTTCTAGTGGTTTAGAGAACTCGAAATCGTTCATATCACCTAATACAACAACTGGTGCATTCGTATTCTTTTTCTGAATACCTTGTACGACTTGATTCACTTCTTGTGCTAATTGAACTCGTTTTTCTTCACTCTTTAATACGAGCGGCTGCACTTTTCCAAATGGTGTTGCATCTCCTAGTTTTGAGTTTAAATGATTTGCAACGACAACGATGTTTTGTCCTTGGAACGTAAATTCTGCCGCTAACGGTTTACGTGTACTTTCAAATAAAGGATTTTCGTCTCCAATACGAACAACATTTTTATCAAGTAACTTCGGTACTGTCGCTAATTTCACACGTGATGGGTTATAGAAGAAACCGACGCGAATATTAGCTCCAGGTGCTCCCCCGTCTTGATTGTTGCTTGGCGCAATTTCTACATACTCATACTTCGGTCCACGAATTTCTAATACAGCATCAATGATACGTTTTGCGCTTAAAGATGCATCAGTCGTACCGTCATTGATTGCTCCATTATTATCTTGCATCTCTTGTACACCGATAATATCAGGCATTTTTAAATTATATTTAATAGAATAAGCTAACGCTTTTACTTTTTCATCTGTTGTTTCTTTTTTGTTCGCTGAGAAGTTTTCAATGTTATATGTAGCAACTGTTAACTTATCAAGACGCGGCTGAATATTTGCCCCTACTTGCTTAAATCCACCGTCTACTGCAGATGGTAATTCCGTTACTGGCGAAATGCGGTATGAACCGTAGTCATATCCTACTACTCCCGTTATATCTCCAGTGAACGTATCGCCTACTTTCGCGACATAATCACGCGGTACTTTTACAGAAAGGCGCTCTGGATTTAATTGCTCTTTATCTAATAAAGGTGTACCATACTTCGTTACTACTTTATCTCCGCCATTTTTTACTGTTACATATAAATTACCGTTTTTCTGCGGAGCGATAATTTTTGGCGTTGGCATCGTAACGCGCATACCTTCTACACTTTCATAAAAATCGATTGCATCTTCATTTGGATCAAATAAACCGAATGCATCATTATCGATAATTTGATCAGGGATTTTCACACCGTTTTCGCCTAATACAATCGGTGCTGGTAAAGGTTGATCTTTTGCGATTACAGCAATGCGACTCGCCTTAATTTCCGTCGTCGTTAAGTCTGTTTCAAATCGCTCTGCATATCCAGGTCCAACATATTCTTCTACTTCTCCATCAACTTGAATAAGATCTCCTACCGCTACATTCGCATCTTTTTTGTATACATACATACCTTCTGAAGTAGCTGGATCATTATCCGGCTGATTATCTTCTATATAAAAACCATTTTTATCAAGCGCTGTTACAACGCCTTCCACATTGTATACTTTCTTCCCTTTGTAAGGAGAAATATGTGATTTGCCTTGAATATCATGAATACGAACCTGTTCATTATTTACGATAATAAATGAAAATGTTGAAATGGCTGAAGAAGTAAACCCTTCTTTTTCTGCGATTGCTTTCACTACACTATTTTCATTCACTATAATTTGTCCGTTATAACGAACACTTTTATTTGTAGGATTAGAGCCATCTAACGTATAGTAGATTGTTGCTCCTTCTGTGCTCGTTGTTAATGTTACCGCTGTTCCTTTCGCAACTTCTCCGCCGCCTGGTGACGCCACTACATCGCTAACACGGTTTTGTCCTTCCCCTTGAAACTTATGAGCTGTTACCGATTTTAAACCTGGGCTACTAAAATATAATTCAAGCGTCCCTGTTAAACTAACTTTCTTCCCTATATTTTCAGGATGATCTTTCACGTTTACTGCCGATCTCACATCGCCTTTTGGCAACTGAACAGGCATGATTTTGTCTGGATTCGTTTCGTTTGGCGAATCGGCAATTGCTACGTTTGTGTCATCAAACTTAGCCGGATCCTTCGTGTATTTAGAAGGACTTTGCGTATATCCAACAATATATCCTTCCACTGCCCCCTTCGTTTTCCCTTGCTGCTTAAATACTTGAATTGCTTTCTCTACTGACATAGAAGTAGTTTCTTCTGCCTGCGCTAAAGTCCCAGTAAATGAAAGCAATAGCAAGAATGATAAAAAGACACTTAACAGTTTCTTCACAGTTATTTTCCTCTCCCTATTTCATATTTTCTCAGCATGTCTATCATAACAAATGATTCGTTATATAGAACTATATTCCGACAAGTTTTACACAAAATTTATTTAATTTACAAGTTTTCAAACTATAACACAAAATAACTTATATAGGTTTATTAACTAACAGGTATTTTATTCAATAAACAAACCGCCTTCAATCTAATTGAAGGCGGTTTGTTTGGAATATTTTAATTTGCGACTAATTCAGTCTCGATTACTTTCTCTAAATGAGTTAGCACACACTTTGCAGCTCTCTCACCTTGTTCAATGCAATCTGGAAGACCGGCACCAGCATAGGAGCTACCTGCCAAATACACACCTGGCAACTCACTCTCCATAAATGTTGTGAGCTTCTTCATTCGTTCTTTATGGCCTACTGTATATTGAGGCATCGCTTCTTTCCAGCGGCTTACAATTGTAAACTCTGGATCCTCTGTAATATCCATTGTCTTTTGTAAGTCCTCTAATACAAGCTGCACAATTTCTTCGTCCGTTTGTTCGACAATCGCTTCATCACCTGGACGTCCGACGTAACAGCGAAGGAGTGCTTTTCCTTCTGGCGTTGTATGTGGCCATTTTTTATGTGTCCACGTACACGCCGTAATCGTGTAATCACTATTTCTTGATACGACAAATCCAGTACCATCAATATCGCGCTGAATGGCAGACTTCGGGAAAGCAAGTGCCACATTCGCAACGGATGTAGATGGAATGTTACGGAAGAAACGAAACTGCTTATATTGCGCAAACATAGATGGTAACACTTTATGCGGAGCTGCGACTACAATCGCATCTGCTTCTAGTTCTTTTCCGTTACTAAGAGTAATCGTATAGCCATCACCAAGTTTTGCAACTTTCTCAATACGCGTTCCTTTTATTACCATATCATTAGGAATCTTCACTTCAAGAGATTCTACTATAGATTCTAAACCGGTTTTCACAGTTTTAAAGATTCCTTTTTTCACTTCAGCCTTCTCTTGCTTCGGAGCGAGCGTACGCATACCGAGTGAAATACTACGGTGCTCCTGTTCGATTTGATAAATTTGAGGGAATGTTGACATTAAACTCATTTCATCAATATCCCCTGCATAAATACCAGATAATAATGGCTCAATTAAATTTTCAACGACTTCATTCCCGAGGCGATGTCTGAAAAACTGCCCGAGTGATTGATCAGAAACTGGTTTTGACCTTGGCATTAATAAGTCAAAACCAGCTCTTAATTTACCAATTGGGGAGAACAATCCGGAAAATAGAAACGGCGTAATTTGCGTTGGAATTCCCATCATTGATCCGCTCGGCATTTTATGTAACCGATTATTTACAAGGATAAATGATTGACCGGCCCTATTATTTACAAGTTCATCGCCAAGACCTAATTCTTTCACTAATTTAGCTGCACTCTCTTTTCTTGCTAAGAAAGAATCAGGACCACGTTCAATTGTAAATCCATCTTTTTGAACGGTTTGAATTTTCCCGCCAAGTTTACCAGACGCTTCTATAAGCAATGTATCTATCGGCAAGTTTTTTTCGCGAATTTCTTTTTGTAAGTAATACGCTGTCGATAAGCCTGTAATACCACCGCCGACGATCACAACTTTTTTCCTCAAGTAAGCTCCCCCTTTCTTCCTACAATACAGATTCTTTTTTCTTTAATACAACATCTGCTAAACAGTCAATAAATGCATCTGATGCATTTGGCATTTCTGGACGATAATATTTTGCGCCAATTTCATCCGTTACAACTTTACACTCAAAGTCATTGTCATATAAAACTTCTAAATGTTCCGCAACAAATCCAACTGGTGCATATACGAATGAACTGTAGCCGTACTTTTCATTTAGTTCTCTCGTTAAATCTTGTACATCTGGACCAATCCAAGGATCTGGTGTATTTCCGGCACTTTGCCAGCCAACTGCATAATTTGCTACTTCAGCGCCTCTTGCAATATAGTCCGCTGTTTCATTTAGTTGATCTGGATATGGATCGCCCAGTGCGATGATTTTTTCTGGTAAGCTATGTGCAGATACGATTAACACAGCTTTTTCACGTTCTGCTTCTGGCATACCGTTATATATACCTTTCACTGCATCGACCCAATACTGAATAAATTTCGGTTCTTTATACCAGCTATCAATGCCGTGAATTGTTAAGTTTCCAAGTTTTTCTGCTTCTTCTTGCGCTCGTCCTACATACGACTTCACGCTAAAAGTAGAATAATGAGGGGCAAGAACGAGTGCAATTGCATCTTCTATTCCATCTTTATGCATAGCTTGTACTGCATCTTCAATGAACGGTTCGATATGTTTTAAGCCAAGATACATGTTGTACTCTACTTCATCTTGCATTTCATTTAAACGCGTCTCTAACTTTTTAGCTTGCTCTAATGTAATAGTAGCTAAAGGAGAAATACCACCAATTGCACGGTAACGCTCTGTTAAATCTTCTAGCATTTCAGGACTTGGCTTTCTTCCTCTGCGAATATGTGTATAGTAACGTTCAATATCTTCTTCTTTATATGGCGTTCCGTATGCCATTACAAGCAAACCAATTTTCTTTTTCATACAGCCAATCTCCTTTACTTCGCTAACTGTTCTTTAGAGTACTCATGAATAAATGTAGTTAATCGTTTTAATGTATCTGGATTTACTTCTGGGAATACACCGTGACCTAAGTTAAAGATATAACCTGGCTCTTTCATCCCTTGATCTAAAATACCTTTTACATGTTCTTCAATAACAGACCATGGTGCTAGTAAGAACGAAGGATCCATATTTCCCTGTACCGCCTTATGAACACCACGTGCGCGTGCTTCTTCAATCGGTAAGCGCCAATCTAAACCTACTACATCAAGAGGTAAGTCGTGCCATTCATTCACTAAATGTGCAGCACCTACGCCGTGCATAATCATTGGAACACCCACCTTACGAACTTCTGCAAAAATACGCTCCATCGCTGGTTTAATAAATATACGGTAATCCGCTACATTTACTGTTCCAACCCAAGAATCGAAAATTTGAACTGCTTTTGCTCCTGCGTTAATTTGCGCTTTTAAATATGTAATAACCATATCTGCAAGCTTATCCATTAAAGCAAACCAAGCTTTCGGCTCTGCATACATGAACGCTTTCGTATTATGGTAGTTACGAGAAGGACCGCCTTCAATCATATAGCTCGCTAACGTAAATGGAGCTCCTGAAAAACCGATTAACGGTACATCTAACATTTCTGTCGTTAATAAACGAATTGTATCTAGTATGTAAGGTACGTCATCTTCTGGATTGATTTCCCCTAATTTTTCTACATCTTGTAAAGAACGGATTGGATTATCAATTACTGGGCCAATACCAGATTTAATTTCCACATCAACACCAATTGCAGGTAGTGGTGACATAATATCTTTATAAAGAATTGCTGCGTCTACGTTATATTGATCAACTGGCAACTTTGTAACATACGCGCATAATTCTGGATTATGTGTAATTTCAAATAAAGAATATTTCTCTTTTATCTTTCTATATTCCGGCTGCGAACGACCTGCTTGACGCATATACCATGCTGGTACATACTCTGTACGTTCCCCCCTACATGCTTTTAAAAATGTCTCATTTATAGTTCTTACCAAGACCCTAGCTCCCTTCCTTACCAACGCTTTTTCTTTAAATACGCTCTATTCCGATATTTATCTTTTTTTACTATACAGCTTGTAAAAACAAAATGCATAACATTATGTACGTTGTTCATTAAATTGACACAAATGTTCGTAAAACCGCTTACTATTTTCACAACATTCTTATTATAGCACAGAGAAAAACTACGGTTTAGCTACTTTTGACTTTTCTCCTTCACGGTTCGTTTGTGTGTTAAATGGTACAACGTAAAAACTCGGTTTTGAGAATATGTTAATAAACTTTTCCTCATATTTCCCAGCTCCTTTTACCGTCCCAACGTGAGTATGAATTCCTTTTTCAACTTTATAAATCCGGTACATAATTCGCTCATCAGGAAGCGGCGTCCAGCTTAGTTTCATCGCAAATAAACCGAAAGGACTAAATACTAGTTTTGCTTCCACGTTTTGAATCTTATCTAAACGAATTGGCAGTCCAATTGTTTCAACACCTTTTGGCCTATGAAAACTCGCTTTATCTTGTATGTTTGCTTTCGTTAAAATCTTTTTAAACAACATCGTTGCAGATGCATTTCCATCTTGTAATTGATGCTCTTTATCGGTGCGGTCATAGCCAATCCAAACTGCCCCTACTAAATTCGGTGTATATCCAACAAACCACATATCGCGCACGCCCCGGTCATCATTCGGCAATGAAGTTGTGCCTGTCTTTCCAGCCAAAGCTCCATTATATACACCAGCTTTCGCCGTACCTTCTTTCACAACTCCTTCCAGCATCTTTGTCATGTACCATGCCGTTTGCTTTGAAAAGACTTTCGTTTCAGCCTTTGATGATTCTCCAATAACTGCACCGTGTCTATTTAACACTTTATCAATAACGTGCGGTTCAATAATATTCCCGTTCGCTAAAAAAGAGCGGTACATTTTTACAAGATCAAATGGAGAAACACCATTTTTAAGCCCGCCAAGTGCCGTGCTTAAACCTGAGTCCGCAATATGAACATTTCCTTTCTCTAAATATTGCTTTCCCTCATCTACCCCTAATTCATTTAATAAAGAGACAGCTGGCACATTTGCTGATTCTAATACCGCATCGTACATCGTCATCTCTTTCGTATACTCATGATTATAATTTCGAGGTTCATAGCCTTCAAACGAATTTTTTTCATTCGTTAATAAAGAAT
The DNA here is from genome assembly GCF_002081505.1 of Bacillus sp. CDB3. NCBI lineage: Bacteria > Bacillati > Bacillota > Bacilli > Caryophanales > Bacillaceae > Bacillus > Bacillus sp. CDB3. Next base: position 16,186 of record NZ_ALBR01000076.1, read on the forward strand.
ATGGATTATATTTTTTCGTCTCAAGTGCAGGTCCATATACGATAAGCGGCTTTAAAACAGAACCAGGCTGCCTTTTTGCAAAAACACGATTAAGCCCTCTCGGAACATACTCTCTTCCGCCAATTGCTGCTTTAATTCCGCCAGTTTGGTTATCCATTAATAAAAATGCACCTTGCGCCCCGTTTTCTTTACCAGGGAAATTTCTCGCATCTTGAAACTGGTTATATGCTACCTTTTGAATTTTTTCATCCATCGGTACGACAAACGTATACCCTCCGCGAAGCACTTCTTGATGAGACAAACCGTATAAACGTGCTGCTTCATCTATAACCATATCGATATACGGCATATATGCGAGTTCACGTTCATCTGCATTTTTATAAAGAGCGATTGTTTTCCCTTGATAACGAACACTATCTTCCGCTGTTAAATAGCCTTGTTTATGCATAAGTGACAAAACAAGATCACGGCGCTCTTTACTCTTTTCTGGAGATAAGTACGGTGAATAGCCATTCGGCGCTTTCGGAAGCCCTGCAAGCATAGCCCCCTCTTCTACTGTTAAATCTTCTACATTTTTATTAAAATACAACTTTGCTGCCGCTTGAATTCCATATGCCCCGTGGCCAAAATAAATATGGTTCATATACATTTCAAGAATTTGCTGCTTCGTATATTTTTGCTCTAATTGAAGAGAGATTGCGACTTCTTTCAATTTGCGCGTAAATGTTTTTTCACGAGTTAAAAAGACATTTTTAGCTAATTGCTGTGTAATCGTACTACCGCCTTCTACCTTCTCTCCAGCTAACGTGTCTTTATAAAGCGCCCGAAATATAGAAGGATAATCAATTCCTTGATGCTCATAAAAACGAGAATCCTCCACAGCAACAAATGCTTGCTGCACGTACTTTGGAATTTCTTCGATCGGCACAAGCTCTCTATTTTCTACATATAATTTCGTAATTTCTTTTCCTTTCTGGTCAACGATACGTGATGAAGAGTGGAAAACAAGCTGCTTTTCATCCATCATATAGCCACCAGCTAACACGATAAGTTTATAAAGTACAATTGCTACTACAAACGTTGCTAACCCGCCCAATAAAGTCCACTTTGCTTTCTTCATACATCGGCCTTCTTTCCAAATGATGGTACATTTATTATTTGAAAAAGAAGTATCTTTATGTATATAATCTTCGAAGTTTTTTAAGAGAATTGATATAATAGAGACAAACCATAAAGGGGGCATTAAAATGAAGGCTATTATTTCATACGAAACACCTCTAGAACAAGCACATTTCACTGCAAAAAATAACGAAAAAAATATGTTTTATAAAGAAAATACTGAAGAATCTGTAGAAGGATCACTTCAGTATGACGTACTAGACGCTGTTGGCGAATTTAACGGACAACCTGGCTACATCGTTTGTAACAACATTTCTGTAACAGACGAAGGTCGCCCTGTATTTGAAAACCGTTTTAAAAACCGCGCAGGCCTTATCGAAAACGAACCTGGCTTCCAAGCAATCCGCGTTCTACGCCCATTAAGTAACGATACATATGTCATCTTAACGATGTGGGAAACAGAGCAAAACTTTAAAGACTGGACAGAATCACGCTCATTCGAAAATGCTCATAAAAAACGCCCTGCACAAGCAGAAGGACAAGCTCCAGCGCATCCACATGCGGAACAGCAGAAAAGTATTTTCTCTCGTCCTTCATTCGTGACTACTTTTGATGTTTTAGTTTAATTAAAAAGTAGTACAACACCGGCAGTACGTGAAATTATATTAACGATTTCCCGAATATATCTATCACATTTTGAAATATATCAACGATTTAACGACAAAAAAGGAAACACCATTACACAGTGGTGTTTCCTTTTTCTTTATACCAATTATATATGCGAAGCGCTTCTTCTTTTCGCATATGCTTCACTTCATAACCATGTCCCGCCACCGCTACAGCAGCTGTACATAACTCGTCTTTCTTTTGAAAATAAGATTGATTGTATCCGACTACTTGAATATGCCTTCTTCGCATGATCCCTGTGTATTTCGCGAGACCTCGGTGCACCATTACTAACTGATTGTCTCGTATCATATATCCACCACTTTTATATCTAGCGTATGCAAGTAACGTAAATACGATAAATAGTGGTATCATGGTGAATAACGCAATATTTTGTTTAAAATATATACTCGCACCGGCGATCGGCACTGCGAGTACGGCACTTGTAATCCAGCCCATAATAATATAACGGCGCAATGCAGCCTTCGGTAAAGGAACGATTTTCTCTTCTACTTCATATGGCAACTGTAAATAGGCAAGTAACTGCTGTACATCTTTCTTCTTCATAAAAGGATGTAGCATCACTTCATTCCCTGCCGCTTCTATACTTTGAATGACTTCCACTTCGACAGAGCAATAACCGAAAGGCTGGCGGAGAATTCCTTCTTTCACAGTAATAGCTTGAATGCGATGTAATTTTAACACAAACTCTTTCTTATCAAATAACCCTTGAACGATGCGAATTTCATTTCCGTTTCGCTCTATTTTAAAGTTCGCATATTTTAACGCATAGCCAGCTGTCGAAACGACCCACGAAACCGCCATTAAAATCGCGGCCATAACGATTAATTCATATACACCGTTATCCATCACATACGCTTCTACTTTATTAATGAGCCACTTTGGAAGAAATTGATTAAACTCTGTGTAAATAAGAAGTAATCCAGAAAACACTAATCCGAATTTACCAGATGTAACGGATGCAACTAAAATTTCTTTCGTTGTTAACTGATACACCGTCTGACTTTCTTCTGCCACTGGCGTCTCTTCAGTCACAACGCTTCTTTCTTTATGTAATAAAGCAATGAGTTCCTTCGCTTCCTCTTCTTTAATACCCGCTAACATCACTTCTGGTTCAGTACCACCGCCCGCTACTTCTATATTTAACTTCGTAAGCCCCAGTATTTGATAAATAATGTTAGAAGACGTACTAATATTTTGCACACGATCTTTATTTAAATAACTTTCTTTCTTCACGAACACACCATGTTTTATATGTACAATATTATTTTCAACCCAGTACACTTTGAAATACCACTTTATAGCTGAGAAAATTGCCATAATAAATATAATAAACAAGATGAAAAGATAAAATAAATACCAAGGTTTCACTTGTTCTTCAGGTTTAAACATAACAAGGATAATAAGTGGAAATAAACTAGTAATCCTAATACCTAATAAAATCGTGATCGGATGTTGCCTCTTATACATCCTGATCACTCACTTTCGCAAGTTCCCCAATTTGTCTTTTCAGCTGTTCCGCCTCTTCTTTCGTTAAACCTGGAATACTATGAGAAGTTGCCGCTGTTGAAATGTGTAATTCTGCTAAATTATACTTTCTCATAATCGGTCCTTGTTCAATCGTAACGTGCTGTACGCGAATCATCGGAATAAGTACGCGCTTTACAACGAACATTCCCTTTTGAATCTCAATCTCTTCTTCATTTAATCTGTAACTATAATAACGCTGACGTAAATTTGGAAACACAAAATAATCAAGTGGGATAAATGTAATAGCTCCGGTTACTAATAGTCCAAACAACCAGCCCCACCAGTTAAAATTGATCATAAAAAAGAAATACGCAATTACGACTGCTAATATAACCGCCGCTCCAATTAAAGCGTGAATTCTCCACACTTTAAGCATATTAGAATGAATCTCTCTTTCTAACGGCTGCATCTCATCACTCCAATTATATGAATTTATTAATTATATATTAGCAGAAAATAAGTTTTTATATACAATTTTGTAAAATTATAGTTATCACATCGTATCGAGCATTTCTTTAAAATTCCCCTCATTAATGGAATACACCTGAAACTGAATGTAATCTATTTCATTCGTATTAGGACGAGCATATGGAAAAATGTTAAATTTAGAAGCAGATCTTCCTAACATATCTACAATCATTAGAGAAACGTCAATATATTCGAAGTCTACACGGAATACTACTGCTTCTCCCGTAAATTCATAATCTTTAATCGCGTCATAAGACTTATTCGCACTTATAAGCGTCACTTTTAGTAGTTGGTTTAAATTTTCTGGTTTGAAATTAATCATAGACATAACTCCTTTTCTTAATAAAACACTATGAAAACAGTGTAATCTTTTACTTTCATAGCTTCACACATTCATTATATTAAAAATAAAGCTAGTTTTTTATAAATTTTTTGATATAATTACTTACGGGAAACGGGAAGAATTTTGTCTTCCCTTGTGTTTTTATTTGCATCTAGTACTTTTGCTAGATGCTTTTTTTATACTAAAAAAGGTATCCTCCAATAAGAAGGATACCTTTTTACTTTCATTATCTCTGTTTTGTTGCTGTTAAAATCCCACTGATTAAATTTTCACTTTATTCACCGATCTTTACATTATGCTCCTTAGCCAAATTATTAAGATCCTGTTGATATTTCCGCATACCTTCTCTTCCTTTTGCTAATTTATCATTAGCTTGAGCAATGAGTCCTGTATCTTGTTTCTCTATAGCATCTAGTATAGTAACAAACCCTGATTGCTGTTCGTTAGCTGCCTTAATATATCCTTCATGAATCTTTGAAATCTCACTATTGTCCACTTTTATAGCCTCTAGCTTCTCTACAAAGTCCTTATACTCTGGAATAATTACATCTTGAAGTTCCTCATGTAGAGTTTCGTCATCCTTGTAATTACTTCCAGTTACACTTTCATAATCCTTTATCGCTTTTTCCTCCAAAGAAGCAAGAGGTTTTATATCTTTATTCATATACGTTAATAAATCTTCTTGAACTTGATCCTTACCACAACCAGTAAGGGCTAATAATAATAAACTTCCTATAATTACTTTTTTCATAAAAAATTCCCCTCTCCATGTCTAATTAACTACTATATTATGCCATCTTCATTAAATTTTATATATCTATATATATTTTTTTATAAATTTATTATTCAATTACTTATACAGTCACACATACTCCTTGTACTTGCTTTTTACAACTATTTCTCTTGTAAGTAACTTCAATTGTATATTTTTATGCAGTATAACACTTAAATATATTGGATACTTATCAGCATTATTCTCTCCAATTGTTTTTTAGAGTGTAAAGGCCATATTTAAAATACATCTGAAAAATTTTTAGCTAATAAAGTAATACTTTATTCAGGCTTTTAGAGGTTACTTACAAATTATCCAACAAAGCGATCGCTTTGTTTGCTCTATATAAGACGGCGCTAATTTTTTCATTACTACATAAGAAAATGTTATTACTCCTGTTGAATTGAGTAATAACATTTTTTATAAACTACTTAACAAATTTGCTTCCACTTCGCATCCTTCACATCTTCACTAGTCGGCTTTCTAACTGATTCAACAAAACATTCCTCGCAAGCACCAAATGCAATGAAATTTTTCTGTGCTTGCCTTAACGAAACTTCATTTGCTCCGCCTTCATAGTCATGATCACTAAACTGAACAGGATCATCTTCCCAATAACATATGTTACAAATTTCATATGTACCTGGTGGTTCTTCTTCTAATGTTTTATATCCGCAGCATGGACATGTATATTTCATTTTATCACTCCATTATTAACTTGTTTTTTCTCCAATATATTCCGGCCCACAAAGAATGTAACAGCGCAAATCATAGTTATCCCTATGAAATACATCGTTTCAAGAGTGCGAACTTCTTCATATGCAGCTGGAATTCCTACCATTACAGACACAAAGATAAAAACAATACTAAAAGCTAAAAGTAGATATAATAATAAAGATATAATATAGCTTAATTTAAATCGTAAAATGATACCTCTAAACAATAGCTCACCAAGAAGACACCCACCTAAAATAATAGGTACTCCGAAATACAATGTAAGGACTCCCATTTGCGAAGTAGATTGAATTACCTTTCCAAGTATGTTTGGCGAAGTCATCTCATCATTTTTTCCCATCCTATCATATAAATCAAGTGCCGTTGCTGAAATAAAGAAACTTAATATAGAAAATGAGTACGGAATTAAAAATTTGCTCACTCTCATTCACCTCACTTTTTTTCTTTATATATATTATTCATTATTTCCTATCATTTTTACATAAAAAAATAACCCTCTATGATAAAACATAGAGGGAAGAATTTCTATATAAAAAACCTATACCTTATCCTGAAGTGAACCCCGAAAACAGAACACATATCAAAACCCCTAAACCATCTGCTCCCTATATTCTTTAAGGTAGATGGTTTATATGTTTTATTAGAAAGTAGTACCTTCTTTTTTATAATATTCTTTTGAAATCTCTTCATAAAATGCTGCAGATGTCGTGTAAAAGTAAGGTATTGACCATAGGAAACCGATTCCAATAGTAATAATACTTAAAATGAACCAGCCAAGGAAACTTAAACATAGTAAAAAGTAATCCATTTTATGTCCATTCATCATACGGCGACTTTCGGTAATTGCTTGATTCGCTGTGTATTCTGGATGATCATTCAAAATAAAATACGTCATAGAATAAGAAAATGATTTAATAATACCTGGAATAATAAGAAGTAATGTCCATAGAATCAAATACACATTCATTAGTAAATATGTTAAAAACGATTTCATAAACTTACTTCCAGCGTTAAACCATCTAAATAAATGACCAATACTAGCATTATTCCCGCGAATTACATTTAAAACAAGGTAATAGGCACCCGTTGTTAACGGACCGATAATAAGCATTGCAATAATACTTACTGTAAGCGAATCACTTGCTTCTTTCCAACCCCAAAATATTGAGAAAACACCTGTGGTTAGAAGTTCAACAGCTCCAATAAGGATTCCAAGTAGTAAAGCTGCCCCTACTGCTAATCCCCATTTTCCTTTTAATGCATCAAGTGCTTCTCTTTTCAACTGACTTATCATATATAGCCTCCTAATATTTTTTTCTATATTAGTATACCATTTATATCAAAAATTCCACAGATTTTCCTGAAATAGAATTATACTACTTTTTTTGATATGTATTGATATATGTGCGCTGTAGCTGTACTAATATATGGATTAAGTCACTCATTTCTCTATAACAAAAAAGGCTTACCTTTCATAATAGGCAAGCCTTTTCAAATTAATTCTCACTTATTCTCTTCTTATACCAATCCTGCATTCTCTCCGCATCTTTTATTCTCGTATGCTCTAATTTATAATCCGATGATGCGTTAGAGAACTTATACGTACATAAATTTGCACGGCTCTGGAAATATGATTGTGTCTTTTCCATTGATTGGACGTGTCTTCTTCTAACAAGTCCTGTATATTTTCCGACACTGCGATATACAAGTGTAATTTGCTCTCCGTTTACACTGTAACCATTTGTTTTAAATGTTGCGTATCCAAGTGTAAAGATGAGGATCGCGAGCGGAATTAATGCCCACATGATGAAGTGCTTTTCAAAGTATATACTTATTCCAGTAAGCGGGATTGCTAGCATTGCGAAAAAGATTAAACTATCAATGAGATAGCGGCGCAATGCTGCTTTTGGTAATGAAATAATGTTTGCATTCATTTCATATGGTAGTTGTAAATGCACGAGTAACTCTTGTACACGATCTTTTCGAATAATCGGATGCAGTGTAACTTTGTCTTTCTCTTCCCCCATTCCCTTACTTTGAATGACTTCTACTTGCACAGCACAATAACCGAATGGCTGACGTAAAATACTTTCTTTTATCGTAATACCTTGAATACGGTGCAATTTTAGTACAAGTTCTTTCTTTTCAAGCAAACCTTGAGAAATACGAACTTCGTCGTTCTTTCGATTTACTGTGAAATCGCCATGTTTTAACGCATAGCCGATTGTGGATATAATCCAAGAAACGACTAGTAAAATAGCTACCATGTAAATCCAGCCATATATATCGTGGTCCATTACATAGGACTCTACGCTATTTTTAATCCATTTCGGAATATACTCATCCACTTGGTTATAAACGAAAAATATTAAAGAGAATAATAATCCAAATTGACCAGATGTAATAGACGCTAATAAAATTTCTTTCCAAGTTAACTTGTATTCTGTCGCTTGTTTTTCCTCTGTAACAATCTCTTTTTCTACTACTTCTTCTGATGTTCCTTCTACTTTCACTTCTGGAGTCGGCTCATTTAGTAAAGAAATAAGCTCCTTCGCCTCATCTTCCGTAATACCAGCTAAACTTACTTCTGCATCATCGCCTCCGCCAGCTGTTTCGATTTGAATTTTCTTTAAACCGAGCATTTGATATAACACGTTAGAACTTGTATTAATCGTTTGAACACGTTCTTTATTTAAGTAGCTCTCCTTCTTCACAAAGAGCCCTTGTTTCACATGTAATACATTATTTTCAACCCAGTATGTTGTGTAGTACCATTTTTCAAACGCTGAAAAGACGGTGAGTAAACCGAATGCAGCGGGAATTAAATACCAAAATGGAAACTTCCCATTTAAACTAAACATGAAAATAAGTAATGGTAAAAAATCTGTTATTTTTAATTCTAATAACATCGTGATCGGATGCTGCCTCTTATACATCCTCATCACTCACTTTCGCTAATTCTGCAATTCTCGTTTTTAACATTTCCGCTTCGTACATCGTTAAGCCTGGAATGCTATGAGAAGTTGCCGCTGTTGAAATATGTAATTCTGCTAATCCATGTTTTCTCATAATTGGCCCTTGTTCAATTGTAACGTGTTGTACACGAATCATCGGTACTAATACGCGCTTTACAACGAAAAGACCGTGCTGAATTTCAAGCTCTTCTTCATTTAATTGATAGCTATAATAACGTTGACGTAGTTTCGGGAATAAGAAGTACGAAAATGGTGCTAGAGCAACTGTTAACCCAACCATCACATACAAAATCCACGCCCACCAATCAAACTTTATCATGAGGAAAAGGTATACTAAGATGACGATAATACCTATCCCTTCTTCAATTACAGCACGAACTTTCCACACCTTGACCATGTCAGGATGAATTTCATTTTTCAATGGATCCATGTAACCACTCCAAATCTAGTAATCTAATATATGAATACTCTCAAACTATATTTTACATAACTTTACAGAAAATTGAAATTCAATTATCTTTTGTCTCAGGAATAAAATATCCGAACCAAAGTAACTACACGAAACCGATTAATGCAAACCAACCTTTATCCGCTTGAAAAGCTTCAATCATACCTGGGATTTTATAAATTCCGATAAAGTGAAACTTTAATCAGAGGGGGTTTTTTCCATCCCCCTTTGATTATTAGTTGAACCAATCGGGCTTTTACGGGCAGTTAATGCGGGATAAATCCAAGAAACCCGAGCCACCAGTTTTTTTGCATTTTCATCCTTATTCCCCCTTCATTACGTTTTTCACATTTCGAATCCAAATTTCTTTATACTTTAAATCGAATCCTATTAATATGTAATTACTCATATTATCAATAACAAGCGCTAACGTATGCGCGTTTTCTTCTGTTCCATGTTCTGACACAACACCAAGTTCCACACCTTGCTTCAATAAATCATGGAATCCATTTAAGAAATCTTCTTGTATTTCAAATAAACGTTTCTGATACTTTTCATTTCGCGTCGCAGTTACGATGAATTCATTTATAACGCGTAATATGCCTTCTTGGCCTTTATACTCAGACAACATTTGTAAACCATCTGCGATTAACTTTTCTGCAAAATTTTCTTTCGTATATTGTTCTTTATCGAAGTAATTTACGAAATGATATTCAGAAAAAATCTCTTCAAATAAAAAATCTACTAACGCTTCTTTAGACGAAAAATGATAATAAATAGCTGGCTTTGATATGCCTACTTCTTTCGCAATCATGGAAAGACTCATCTTCTCAATACCGTGCTCTGCCATGAGTTTAAATGATGCCTCTACAATGTTTTGCGATGTTTGTAAATTTTTTGTCATACTGTACCTCACTCAATTTTACTTACCGGTCGGTAAATAAATTATAAAATGAAACGAAATGATTTGCAAGTTAGTTAGCGCTCCAGAAGGGGTTTATTGGTAAATGTAGAAAACATAAAGTAAAAGCAACATATAACAATAAGGAGGATGTTCATATGGGACTTGGCGGTAAAGGCGGTAGTGGTGGCACTGGCGGCGGTGAAGCTGGACAAGATGGCAAGAGCGTTAGTAGCGGCTACATATTACTCATTGTGCTCTTTATCATATTAATCGTAGCTGGAGTCAGCTATAGTGGACTTGGTCTTTAACTTTCACCAGTAAGAGCACGGAAAATAGAAAGCACTGGCTGTATTAACGGCCAGTGCTTTCTATTTTCCGCATTCTTATACATCATGTGTGTTTCATTATTGATCGTCCACAATAATATAAGCTGTTCTAATTGGCCCATGTACACCTACGACAAGGTTCATTTCAATATCAGCACTATTTGACGGACCAGAAACGAAATTCACACAAGCCGGCAGTGTTTCTCCCGCTTTACTTTGATCATGAATCAGTTTTGTAGCTTGGGTTAACCTTGGTACGATCGTACTTTTAGGAACAATTGCAATATATGACTCTGGAAGCAAACTAACATGCCTTCCTTTTAACCCGTCATTAAAAAGCACAACGGTTCCCGATTCTGCCAGGGTCATATCGCTGAACGTAATACCAAGGTCAGCAGCTTTCGCAAATGCTATGTCCTCTTCTTTATGATCTAATCCCCATGTGCGAAATTGTGTTGTGCCTTCATTTTTGAAAAATGGAGTAAGACCATATTCATTAAAGCGCTCATCATTCGCACACATCGCAGATTTGATATTCCAATCTGTTATAAAAGACCCCAATGTTTCAACAAGATTTTCCTTTGTTGTTCGCTTTACTTCTGTATGAATGACTTCGCAGTGCTCCATTAACTGTAATACAAGTTCTTCTTGCGAAAGTCCGCTAAAAACATTCCACTGCGGGGAAACAGACCAGTTTGGTTTTTCCACTGCTTCTGGACGTTTCCTACCAAGCTTTTCTGATAATTGGAGTAAAAATTCCTCACGATTTTGGATGGCCATCATCGTTCTCCTTTACGTGTTTTTCAAACCATTCTCGAAACGGTTGTTTTTTCGGAACTGGAAAATCTCTCGCGTCCGTCCAAGCTTTTAACGGTCCAATGCCACGCTCAATCTTATCCCCTTTTGCGAGAGGTTTTAATGCATACGGAGCGCTCTTCGCAGCAAAAGAAAATAGTCTAGGACTCTTCACCGCTTGTTCAAAACCTTTCATAGCAACGTTCCAAGCTACGGGTGATTGTTTTTCTTCTACAATACGGCTGCGATGTTTAATTAATAAGTCGTGTAACGGGATTTTCACTGGACACGCTTCTGTACAAGCACCACAAAGGCTAGATGCATAAGGTAAATCCTTATATTCATCATATCCCCCTAAAAGTGGTGTTAATACAGCTCCAATTGGTCCTGGATAAATAGAACCGTATGCATGTCCACCAATATGCCTGTATACAGGACACACATTAATACATGCCGCGCAACGAATACACTGAAGGACACTTTGGAATTCTGTTCCTACAATATCGGAACGACCGTTATCAACAATGACTAAATGAAATTCCTCCGGTCCATCTGTCCCTCCCGGCTCAGTTAACCCTGTAATATAACTTGTTAACTTTTGTCCTACAGAACTTCGGCATAGGAGTGTTACTAGAACATCCAGCTCTTCCCATGTCGGAACAATACGTTCCATCCCCATAACTGTAATTAACGTTTTCGGAAGTGTCGTCGTAAGTCTTGCATTTCCTTCGTTTGCTACGATAGAAATTGATCCAGACTCTGCAACAGCAAAGTTACATCCAGTCACTCCTATATCCGCTGAAAAAAAAATCATCCCGTAAATATGATCTTACAAACCTCGCCATTTCCGTAGGATCAGATGTTCCAGTGTAATTTAACTTTGTTTTAAATATTTCACAAATGTGTTCTTTATCCTTGTGAAGACACGGAACAACAATATGCGAGGGAGGATCGTGGTCGTTCACTTGTAGAATAAATTCAGCAAGATCTGTTTCTAACACTTCCGCTCCAGCTTCTTGAATTGCTTCATTTAAACTAATCTCTTCTGTTACCATCGATTTTGATTTCACAATTTTTTTCGCATTTTTCTTTTTTACAATCTCTTTTACATATTCCCTTGCGTCTTCTGCAGTCTTTGCGAAATAAACAAAACCGCCGTTTTTTTCGATATTTTCACTTAGCTCATATAAATAATAATCAAGATTTTCTAATGTATGCTTTCGAATTTCTTCTCCTAAAGCTCGCCATTCTTCCCAATTCCCAAGACTCTCAGTAGCTTTTAATTTCTTGATTCTAAGACCATCTTGCGCTTTCCTGACAGCCTGTCGCATAAATTTATCCCCAATGCCTTTTTCAGTACGCTTATGAAAGGGATCGTTCCCAATTTTCATTCCCATCTCTATATCCCCCTCTTATTTTCGATCTTCATTTAATACTTGAGCAATATGTTTTACATCAATTGGATAACCATTACGTGTTAAACGTCCTTTTATATTCATTAAGCAGCTACAATCCATCCCAATTAACAATTCCGCACCGGTTTCCATAATATGCTTTACTTTTTCCTCAACCATTTCTTCAGAGATTTCTGGCATTTTCACCGAGAATGTCCCTCCAAATCCGCAGCAATCATAATTATGCGGCAATGAAACAACTTCCAGTCCCTTTACACATTTTAATAATTTTTGCGGCGGTTCCTTAATCCCCATTAATCGGCTCATATGACAAGATGTATGAACCGTTGCTTTTTTATGAAGCTCCGCACCTAAGTCTTCTTTCCCTAATACTTCAACTAGAAATTGTGTGAATTCATACGTTTTATTTGCAAGCTCAGTCGCTTTTTTCTTCCACTCCGCTTCACTTTCAGAAAATAAGGTAGAAAACTCGTGAACCATCATAGCGCAAGACCCCGATGGTGCCACAACATATTCTGAACTAGCAAAGGCTTCAATCATATGTTTTGCAGCTGTTTTTGTTTCTTTAACATACCCGCTATTATAAGCAGGTTGTCCGCAGCAAGTTTGCGTTTTTGGAAAATCAACTTCACAACCTAAATCTTCGAGAATTTCCACAACATCTTTCCCTACTTCTGGATAAAAAACATCTGCAACACAAGTAATAAATATTGATACTTTCATATTTTGCACCCCTAAATACAGTAAAGTAAGCTCAAGTAACTTATTTGTATATTATTGGTAAAAAAATAAAAAATATGAATAAAAATATAAAAAAAAGTGATTGAGGACTATCTCAATCACTAAATGCCAAAGTCGGAACAAACAACGCTCTTGCTTCTGCAAGTGTGTCAACGAGCGCACTTTGATACTGTCTCTTCTTTGAGATGTGTATGAGCCAATCCCGAAATATCGTATATTGATATATCTTGGTGTGAAGAAGGGATATGTGTCAGGGCGTGGAATATAGAAGTATCTATGCGATGAAGGGAGTTTTGCATCTTGAAGAAACAAATCGGCATGATTGTATCTGCATTCACTTGTGTATCCATCCTTTTAAGCGGTTGTGGAACAACAAAAACCAACGAAACCCCGAAAACAGAAACGGTACAAACGACAAAGGATGTAAGGGAATTGGTTTGGAACTCGTTATCGCAAGCAGAGAAAGATGAAATAGATGGCAGTTGGAAAGATGCCAAAGTCAGCAAGGTAATAGCGGATGCAACCGAATATCAACTCGATGATGCGTCATTCAAAGGAAAAGAAGTAACACTTGTTACCATTCCGTCTAAACAGCGAGAATTGTTAGGTGATATAAATAGACTGGTGGACGAACCATCAGGTAAGATCGTAGGAAGTTCGATGAGGAAGTAGGAACGAAGAGGGGTAAATCCCCTCTTCGTTTTTGCATCAAAAGCAACAATATCTACGAAAACAGCCAAAATAATAAATAGAAAAGCCTCCTAAATTACACATTTAAGAGGCTTTCTTTTTTGATAAAACAAATCAATTTCTATTAAGCAATCGCATACGATAACAATTCATCGTCACTTCTCCAAGTCTTTGCAACAATTGATAATTCGCATATGCGCCAACCGGGGCACCGATGATTGGAACGAGCTGCAGCATTTTTGCTAAATCAATATAGTCTCGGTACTCTGTTTGGAACTTTTCCCAATCCATATGATTTTCTTCTTCTGTATCCCACGTTTCGATTGCTTTCCATATTTCTTTTCGATGATCGTCACTTGAAAAGGCAAGTTGAAAAACGTGAAGGATAAAAAGGCGCTCTTCTTTATTGCTCGTATCAAATCCGTACAATGTTGCTGCATCGAATAAAAATTTAATTTTAATTCCGAGTAAAAGCGGAAAATCAGCAAGGCCAAGGAGAATACCACCTGCTCCTGTCCCTGCTCCTTCTGCCGCTGCTATTTTTTTGTACTCATCCATTTTTTTACGTACTTCGTCGTCTCGTCTTTGCAGTGACCAGTTCGTCTCTTTTAATTTCGGCTTTATAAAGTTTGATCCGGCACTAATCGTTTGCACCATCATCCGAATCGTTTCTGTTAATACTTTTTGCACTTTCGCCGGAATAAGCTGTTGTACTTTCGTCTGCACTTTCTTTGAGAACCGTGTCATCATAGAAGAATCTTTCATGAATGTAGCTTTCCACTGCTCCAATTCTTTTATAAGCTTCTCTTCATATGTAATCATAGGTTCATTCCTTTCAATTTAAACGCTCAATGCGCTTTGCACCGTATTGATAAACGAAACCAATACTAAATAATATGCTTACTACAAATAAAATGCCGGTCATAATGAAATCTTTCGTCGCAAGTGCAAATATAACTGTAAATACAACGCTGCCGATAATGAGAATCGCATTTAATAAAGTAAGAAAATCTCTCTTCTTCTCGTCTCCCCCTACCGGATATAAATCAAGCCAAACTTTCATGCGGTGATGTTTCCAAAGGGTTAAGAGCTGGTAACCGATTAAGTATAAGAAAACAAGACTTACGATAAAGCGTCCATATAAAAATGGGATGAAGTAAAGAATAATTCCCCCAAGAACGAGCAGACGCACATATAATCCGAAATAGTTAC
Source organism: Bacillus sp. CDB3 (assembly GCF_002081505.1). NCBI lineage: Bacteria > Bacillati > Bacillota > Bacilli > Caryophanales > Bacillaceae > Bacillus > Bacillus sp. CDB3. The sequence continues at coordinate 31,346 of NZ_ALBR01000076.1, forward strand.
CCGATCTTAAAAATGTTCTCGTATATAAGTATAAATATGTACGTTTCTCACCGATCATCGAAAGGATGAAATCAAGCCATTTTCGGCGTGATACTCTCTCTTTTAACGCCGGTACATCAACGAACATATTCGCAATGCGGTACAGCAGCATCATTTTTTTACCTTCTTCAGAAATTAAATACTCCCAGTTCAGCGGCTTTCCCTTCACCTTTTGATGCATAACAGCGAGGTATAGCACCATTAAAAAGACAATTACACCGGTAAAAATGACTGAAGTACGTTCTACAAGGAAGTACACAAATAAGCCGTTTAAGATAAAACGAATGAACCAATCTGCTTTTTGAACGCTTTGATCTGTTAAAAATGATTTTTCCCACGCAACGAATAAATTCCACGCCTTTACAATGACGAACGCGATTACAATCCATATGTAAGCCGCTCCTGTTTGATTCATTTGCTGGAAGTATAACGGGGCAAGCGCAGCCGCTACGATTGCGATTATGTATAACTGAATCATAAACGTAAAGAGAAATGCCTTTGTAAAGTAAGGCTTTAACTTTTCTTCAACTGGCAGCAAATAAACGAGGTCCGCTTCTTTTAATAACGTTTGGATTGACCCAGCTGTTAATACGAGGCCAAGTATGACCGCCATAACGAGCACTGTCGGAAACGAAGATGTTAACGTTTGTAACCATTGCTGGTAATAATACGCTCCTGCACCGATGATAAATACGAAAATAAATTTCAAATGATCATTAAATACGTATTTACTATATGTACGAACTTCTTTTAGAAAGTGTCGAAACCGTTCTTTCCATAACGCTGTGCTATTCATAATCTTCTTCCTTTGTTAATGCAATGTAAATATCATCTAACGTTGCACCTGGCATATTAAACCCGGATTGAAGTTCTGATAATGTTCCCATCGCTCTCACTTCACCTTGATGCAAAATAATGAATGAATCACAATAGCGCTCTGCTGTCGCTAAAATATGTGTACTCATTAAAATACCCGCACCACTCTTTTTCATTTGATCCATCATTTGAAGAAGCGATTGAATCGCTAAAGGATCAAGACCAACGAAAGGTTCGTCCACAATGTAAAGAGATGGTTCAACTAAAAATGCACTCATAATCATTACTTTTTGTTTCATCCCTTTTGAGAAATGAGACGGAAACCATTTCAAACGATTTTTCATGCGAAACTCTTGTAATAGTTGTCCTACGCGTTCTTCATATTGTTTTTCATCTACACCGTATGCCATCGCTGTTAATTTCAAATGCTCTTCTAACGTTAACTCATCATATAATACTGGCGTTTCTGGAATGAAGGAGAAACTAGAACGGTACGCTGTCATATCATCACGAATTGTTTTCCCGTTAATTGTGACAGTTCCTTTTTTCGGCTCCATTAAACCGATGATATGTTTAATTGTCGTACTTTTACCAGCTCCATTTAAACCGATTAAGCCGACAAGCTCGCCTTTATTCACAGAGAACGAAACATCTTTTAGTACAGGTCGTTTCGTATATCCTCCTGTAACATTTTCTACACGCAATAACTCGCTCATACGACACCACTTTCTTCATTAGTATTCATTCTATATTCATCTTACCAAAAATGGCGCTGTACTACATAGTATCGATGCCTCCAAAAAAAATTTAAATTTATTAGCATATATTTTTACGAAAGCGGACATCATAATTAGTGAGGAAGGAACACATTGAAAAAGCAACCACCAATTGATGAGTATAACAACACAGTGAAGTCATCATGAAATGGGGTGTCCAAATTGGACAATGAAATTTACACATAACCAGATAATTTGTTTCATTTTCGAAACGGGGTGTCTCCGAAAGAGCATATACTGTTTTAAAAAATAAACAATTTCATTTTAAAAAAAGATTGCAATTCATTTCACTTGAAAATGGGGTGTCTACGGCAGAAACTTTAGCCGATTTACCGTGCATTTCTTAAATAAATGAGGTGTCTGCGAACCGTAAATTATAAAAAATGCTTTTTCAATCCCTCTTCAGAAAACAGGAAGCTGAGTCAGCTTCCTGTTTTTCGTGTTTGTTCTCCTATGTAATTATGGTAAAATACGGCTAAGGCTATTTGAAAGGATGAGATCGATGAATCATACAGCGGACAATTGTATTTTTTGTAAAATTATTGACGGGCAAATCCCTTGTTCAAAAGTATACGAAGATGAACATGTGCTTGCATTTTTAGATATTAGTCAAGTAACAAAAGGACATACTCTTGTTATCCCAAAAGTTCACAAACAAGACATTTTTGCGTTAACGCCAGAAATTGCATCACATATTTTTGCTGTCGTTCCAAAAATCGCAAATGCAATGAAAGCAGAATTTAATCCAGTTGGCTTCAACTTGCTTAACAATAACGGCGAGAAAGCTGGACAAACTGTATTCCACTTCCACCTTCATTTAATTCCACGCTACGGTGAAAACGATGGTTTCGGTGCTGTTTGGAAATCACACCAAAATGAATACACTATGGAAAATTTACAAAACATCGCAAGTACAATTGCAAATAGTGTGAAATAGTGCCACTATAATAAGAAGTAATACATAACAAGCCTTCCCTCCGGCATATATTGCATGGCTTGTTTCTTCACAAAAAATGCCGGGGATATGATTTTTTGTGCATAGCACGTACAAGAGAGAAAAGTTCACTTTTCTTCCCCTTGTTTTAAAGATATGCACAGTTTTATACATCATGAATACGAACGAAAAATAAGGAGGTTTCCTTTTATGTCAAAAGCTAAATCCTTTATTGCAGGTGTACTTTGCGGCGGAGCAGTTGCTGGACTAGCCGTTCTTTTCTCAACTCCTTCTTCTGGTAAAGCCATGCGCGGTAAGCTGAAAGAAAAAGGAACTGATATTAAAAAGACATTAGCTGATATTACAGCTGATACGAAGTTGTTAAAGCGCCAAATCGTTGAAACTGCTTCAGAAGGTAAAGAAGTATTTCAAGAACTAAAAGACGATATGCAAGACACGCTTTCTAACTGGAAACAAGATATTTCTCAAAACAAACGACATATTGAAAAAGAAATTTTAGACATTCAAAAGTCAATTGAGAAACTACAAGAAGCCGTTCCAGAAAAAGCGTAAACATATTCCTGCTTAGTTTTTTGCATATAACAAATATTTTTTATACGAATTGACCTTGACACGGCATATCACATAGATATGCCGTGTTTTTATGCATTTACAATATCTGTTATCCCTTAACATGTATGGACAACACATGTATTCTTGACTCATAAAACGCTTCCATAGTTATGCATGATTTGTATAGAATGTCATTTTTCCAAAAAATTTTCACAATTCTCACAAAAAGACTTTATTAATTTTTATTTTACTGGCATAATAGATAGTAATGAAAAAGAATGTTAAAGTGGGTGAGTAAATGAAAAGTGGAGAAAAAGATTACTCGGTAAAAGAAGCGATGATTTTCAGCCAACGCATTGCTCAATTATCAAAAGCGTTATGGAAATGCGTAGAGAAAGATTGGCAACAGTGGATTAAACCTTACGATTTGAACATTAACGAGCATCACATTTTATCAATCGCTTATCATTTAAAAGGGGCTTCTATTTCTGAGATTGCTAAGTTTGGAGTTATGCACGTATCAACGGCGTTTAACTTCTCTAAAAAGCTAGAAGAACGCGGCTATCTTGTATTCTCGAAAAAAGAAGATGATAAACGAAATACGTACATTGAAATTACAGACAAAGGGGAAGAATTACTACTTCGCTTAATGGAGGAGTATGATCCTGAAAATAATTCTGTGTTTAATGGGGCACTTGCACTTCGTAATTTTTACGGTAAGTTCCCAGAAAATATCGAACTTATCGCAATCCTGCGCAATATTTACGGACAAGACTTCATCGATATTTTTGAGAAATCATTAGAGAGTATTGAGGAGAACTTTACGGAATCCGATCAAAAATTAGTTAAAAAATAATCTTTTTATCTTTTCGCAATCATGCGTAAAAATTCATTCATAAGTGGCACAAATAAGCCTTGCTTTACTAGCGCTTCCGCAGTTTCGTTTACTTCGAGCTGATGTGGAAGCGCTTTTTCAAATTGATCTAACAGCGCATCGAACAATAGAAAGCCTTCTGCTTTCTCCTTTACGTATTGTTCGTTCAGCTTTTCACAAAGATTTAGTATACGTTCAATATCTTTTTTACGAGCTTTTTTCTTTATGATTAAAGAATAAAATGGACACTTTTCTTCATCAATCATTTTAAATAGTAGGTCTACGTAATATTCAGCTTGTTCTAGTCTTCTTACAACGTCCATTTTCTCCCTCACTTCCTAACACAAAGTCTTCTATTTCTGAATTTTGTAACACGAACAAAATATCGTATGATACAATATATAAAGTATATGTATTTTAGCCAAAAGGAGGTCTCGCCTCATGACTCTTATAACCGTTGTTTTTGTCGCATTTGCACTTCTTGTTATATTTTACACGAATTTCATGACACATACACTGTGTGAGCGAAAACAAATATCTGCGAGCCGCCAGCCAGGTGTCTTTCGAGTTATTAATGTATGTATTACCATTCTATTAATTTCTAGTTATGTAGAAATTATATTTCATGGAAAGTGAGGAAGGAAAGCCCCTTCCTCATTTTTTTCCTCTATAAGCAAATTATACCTACTATAACCAATAAAATAAACAGTACAAGTAATAAAATAAGTTGAGAATTCATCCCCCATCCCCTCCTCTTTTCTGTATATGCAGCATGCGCCCAATGTGGTACCCTTTCAAAATCTGACACAAACTGGTTAAAATTTCTTTATCAATAGGAAAACGAGTCGAAATATGATATATTAAATTTTGTACATATTGCTTATACTATGAAATAAACGACACGCATCTAAACTTTATCCCAAAGCCTCGCTAAGCCCTGTTAAGCGTGCTTTTACATATAAAAAAAGCAAACATCAGTGAGACTTAATCGGGTTCTTATGAACGAAAATAACCTATCATAAGGCGTTTCTTCATTTGTATGGGATAAATTAAAAATACATAATAGTAGGAGTGTTTATTGAATGAAGAAAGCTATGCTTGCCTTAGCCGCAACAAGTGTAATCGCATTATCAGCATGTGGAACATCACCATCATCAGACAAAATTGTTACATCTAAAGCTGGTGACATCACTAAAGAAGAGTTCTACAATCAAATGAAGACACAAGCTGGTAAACAAGTACTAAATAACATGGTTATGGAAAAAGTACTTATCAAAAACTACAAAGTCGATGACAAAGAAGTAGACAAAAAGTACGATGAAATGAAAAAGCAAGTCGGTGATCAATTCGATACACTATTGAAACAACAAGGCCTTAAAGAAGAAACAGTTAAAAACGGTGTTCGCGCTTCATTAGCTCAAGAACAAGCAATTGCAAAAGCAATCACTGATAAAGACTTACAAGCAAAATATGAAGACTATAAGCAAGAAATTAAAGCAAGCCATATTCTTGTAAAAGATGAAGAGACTGCTAAAAAAGTGAAAGAAGAACTTGCACAAGGTAAATCTTTCGAAGAGTTAGCGAAAAAGTACTCTGAAGATCCAGGTTCAAAAGAAAAAGGTGGCGACTTAGGATTCTTCGGACCAGATAAAATGGTAAAAGAATTCGATGAAGCTGCTCGTAAGCTGAAAAAAGACGAAGTAAGTGAGCCAGTAAAAACACAACATGGTTACCATATCATTAAAGTAACTGATACTCATGCTGACAAAACTTTCGATCAAGCAAAAGCTGACATCAAAAAAGAAGTAGTTCAAGAAAAATCACAAGACGCTCAATTTATGAACGATCTTATGATGAAAGAAATCAAAAAAGCTGACGTAAAAGTTGACGATAAAGATTTGAAAGATCTTTTCGAAGAACCAAAAGCTGACGCTAAAAAAGACGCAAAGAAATAATGAAGTGAAAAAAGCTTGGGTAGCCCCCAAGCTTTTTTATTTTGTAGTAGTTTTTTGCCGATACATCGATATACTCCCCCACCTTACTCCACTCAACACAAAAAAACCTTGATTCGCTCAACACGAAACCAAGGTTTATCTTATTATCATTGATTAAATGAAAAAACTATGTTAAATTAGTACAGAAACGCATTCATTAAAAACAGAAAAATGTATTTATCCGCATCTTAATTGTACACCAAAACACATCTTCAGTCAACCTCTATTTTTCACTTTTAAAGGAGTGCTTACGTATGAACAAAAAACTTGATCAAGAGCAAAAACGATTGGATAGCGTAATAGAAACTATTACGGAGCAAATTGATAAACTGGAAAGCGAAACTGGCAGACGCCGGGCAGAAGTAATCAACATTCGTAAACACTTCTGGGATGATGTAAAAGTTAACACTGATACTTTTGACGATTATCTTGAAACGGTTATCAACTTAAGACAACAAGCTCAGTCACTAGCCGTAACACAAATTACCCATAAGCACACCTTTAATCGACTTGCTGCATTACGCCGTATGCATAAAGCACCTTACTTTGGGCGAATCGATTTCAAAGAAGAAGGAGAATCTGCTGCGGATCAAATTTATATCGGCGTAGCTACACTTACTGATGCAAGCGGAGAAAACTTTCTTATATATGACTGGCGCGCACCCATTTCGAGTGTCTACTACGATTATCCACCAGGACCGGCTGAATACAGTACACCAGGAGGCGTAATCCACGGTAATGTGGAGAAAAAATTACAATACATTATTCAAAATGGCGAGATTGATTCTATGTTCGATACGAGCCTTACAATTGGTGATGAAATCCTGCAACAAGCGCTCGGAAAAGGTACAAACAAACATATGCAAAGTATTGTTGCTACTATCCAGCGCGAGCAAAATGAAATTATCCGTCACGATGAAGGGCGACTACTTATCGTTCAAGGAGCTGCTGGTAGTGGTAAAACGTCGGCTGCCCTGCAGCGAATCGCCTACTTACTATATAAATATCGCGAATGGTTAAAAGCAGATCAAATCATTCTCTTCTCCCCTAACTCCATGTTCAACAGCTACGTATCTAACGTATTGCCAGAACTAGGTGAAGAGAATATGCAGCAAGTGACATTCCAGGAATATTTAAACCATAGACTAAGCAAGTCATTTGACGTTGAAGATCCTTATGAGCAATTAGAATATATGTTAACTGAAACGAATAGCCCTATCTATAAAACGAGAAATGCTAGCATTCGATTTAAAGCATCTACTCAATTTTTCGAGATGATTAGAGCGTACAGACAATCTCTCGAATCTTCAGGCATGCTATTTAGAGGAATGAAATTTAGGGGAAAACTAATTGTCTCTGCTAAAGAAATTACAGAGCAATTTTATAATACTGATTCCTCCCTCCGCTTTCATAATCGAATTGAAAAGTTAACGGATTGGCTAAATAAGCAAATAGATGCACTTGAAAAAGCAGAACTGAAAAAGCCTTGGGTAGAAGAAGAAATTGAACTACTTAGCAAAGATGAATACCAAAAGGCTTATAAATATTTACAGAAAAAGGGTGAGTTTGACGACAACTCCTTTCATGATTTTGAGAAAGAAACGAGAGTACTTGGACGCATGATTGTCCGTAAAAAATTGAAGCCGCTTCGTAAAGGCGTTCAAACATTGCGTTTCATCAATTTCACAGGCATATATAAACAACTCTTTACAGATGCATCATGGGTTACTGGAGAAAAACCGAAAGACTGGGATGATATTTGCTCGCTAACTGTGAACACGCTCGATGAAGGAAAGCTATATTACGAGGATGCGACTCCATTTTTACTTTTAAAAGAATTAATTGAAGGCTTCCAAACGAACAGATCCATTAAACACGTACTCGTAGACGAAGCGCAAGATTATTCTCCGTTTCAATTCGAGTTTTTGAAACGTCTCTTCCCTGCTGCAAGAATGACGGTACTTGGGGACTTTAACCAAGCAATATTCGCCCATGCGAGTGAAGCAGTGAATTTCAATACACTTACTAGCTTATACGGACCAGATGAAACGAACGGCATCAACTTAACTCGTAGCTATCGCTCAACAAAACCAATTATTGAATTTACACGTGCTCTCGTACCGGAAGGCAATAACATTCATGCCTTTGAACGTGACGGTGAGAAACCTACAGTGACGAAAGTGTCTAATTTCAGCGAACTGCACGACCGTATTACTGCCAAAGTCGCTGAATTACAAAAACAACAGCACAATACGATCGCAATTATATGTAAATCCGCAGCTGAAAGTGCCGCTGCCTACGAAGCACTCAGTCATATCGAGAATATTAAACTTGTGAAAAGTAGCTCAGCCGAGTACGAGCAAGGCATCGTCGTTATCCCTGCTTATTTAGCGAAGGGCATCGAATTTGATGCTGTTATTATTTACGATGCTTCTAAAGATGTGTACAGTGATGAAAGCTTGCGTAGATTGTTCTACACTGCTTGTACACGTGCGATGCATGAATTGCAGCTTTATAGTGTTGGTGAGGTTAGTCCTTTTGTAACGGGGGCTAATTCGGAGAGTTTTGAGCTTATTACAACACCTTGATACTAATCAAGGTGTTTCTTTTTTATGCAGGATTTACACCTTTAAAGTAGAATATATCAGTTTAGAAAAAGTTAAGGAGTGAAAAGATGAATCATTATTTTATTGCGATTTATGACGGCGTGTTTCCTACCGAAAAATTACATACCATTTTACAATATAATCCTACTTTTACCGACCTAAACGTCCGCCCTCTCGAAATCTCATCACCAAGACCTTTCACATTATTAGTTGGAGAAAAAAATGATGCACTCACAACTGGACTTACAGACAAATACCACTTATTAACGAAAGAGTTGCAAGCACTTGAGCAGCAAGAAAAGTACTACTATGTATACGATTATAAAATTAGAAAAACCATCGAGAATCCCACCCAAAAATGCTTTCCATTAGCAAAAATCATTATAAGTGTTACGAATTTCCATCAGATGATTCAAACAGTAAAAGACTTAAAACGACCTGTATTTGCAGGTTATAACATCATTTCTCATGATGCAGACATACTTACGATTGATGTACTTCTTTCTTCACCTTTATTAGATCCTAACACTTCCGAAAAAGATGCGGAAGAATACTCCTATTTACAACAACTAGCTGAATCAATTTCTCGTTCTGAATTATGTACTTCTATAAAAGCAAGTGCACTTATTTAAACACGAAAAGAGGGTTATTTATCATAACCCTCTTTTGCTATCTATTTACGTTTGTACTTGATCATAATAATGAATGCTTTTATATACAACTTATAATAAGTATCAAGGTGTTTTTCTCATTCTACACGACATATCTTTGCGGCGATATACACTTAGCACGATTCCCATTAAAAGCGCATGAAATACAGTTGGTGTTAATCCATAACTAATAAAAGGTAAGGATATCGCAGCAATCGGTAATAACCCTAGAATCATGCCCACATTATAAATGAATTGAACTATAAAAAGGGTCATTCCACCAACGAGCAGTAATTTACCATACCGATCATTTATTTTATAAGATATGACCACTAACCTTGCTACGAAAAGGGAAAGGATTAAGACAAGAATCAGTGCTAGCACATATCCATAATAATAAGTCAAACTTGCAAATACAAAATCAGTATCTGGATTAGGGATGCGCTTTACATCTCCATATGTACCAAACCAACCTGCTGACGACATTACCTCTTTTAAACGTATATACATAAAGCCTGCGCCCTGTGCATCACGCTCTGGATTCAAATACCCTAAAAATCTATCCAAATGATATCCTTTTACTGAGGGCCAGGAAAAAGACGCCCTTATAATCAATAAACAGATTGGTACAATTGTAATAATTAATGCCGTTTTCTTTCTTAACTTACTCCACCAAAGCATAACGAATACCATCGTGATATAAATAAAAATCACTGAAAAAGCTGCGCCAATTAAGAATAAATACAAAGAAAATAAATACAACACTACAAGATACCTAACTTTCAATCTATTGTTATTGAAAAAAGAAGCCCAAGCTAGAAAAAGAACGGCACTGCCATTAAACGGTCAATTGTAATAGGACCAACTTTTATTATCGGTTCTCCAAGCATCCCAGCATTTGGAAAACAGTATAGCATTAACAAGATAAGTACACCAATTGTATAAAACAGCCAACCTAATCTCTCTAACTTGCGATAATCAATCAGCATCATCCCTAACGCTGTTGCAATACCAAGAACAACAGATATCACCTTATCCATTAGTAAATCATTCATATATCCAAAGGCTATAACCGGCAAAAAACCTAATCCCATCGCAGCCACTAATAAACCAATTAAGAACCAATCAATCTTTGGCTTATGCAGTTTGTTCAGTTCCTGGCCAAGTTTAATCGGACTCCCCATTTGCTCAACAGCCTTATCTTCAGCAACTTCCTCGCTTAAGCCTTTCTCTATCCACATATTCTTCGTCTGTTTCAAGTGAAAGTCTAGTTCCGTTGCCACCAAGTCCTTCGCTTCTTTTGATTTAATATGGTTCGTAACTTCTTTTAAAAAACGCTCCCCTTTTTGTTCAATTTTTTCTCACTCCTGTACTAAGCCTTTTAATATAATTCGTGCCTTCGTAGCATTCTTCTCTGCCTTTCGCAGCATCTTATTTCCTTTATCATTTAATTGATAATATTTAGCTCCCGCGTGATCCCAGCTAGATTGGATCATGTGATTCTGCTCTAGACGATGTAATACAGTGTATAGAGACCCTTCATTGCCTTCGAATTTTTGAATCCCTCTCCCACGCAGTAACTGCATCAATTCATAACCTGTTTTTTCATTCATAAGAAGTTGCAACACTGCTAAAAGGATATCTTCTTCCTTTTCGGACGATTGATTGATTTTTTCGCGCACCCGCTTTCGATGCTGATCAGAAAAACTCAAATGTTTAAAAGTTGTGTTCTCCATTGATTTTCGCAAGCCTTTTAATCGATCTTCCATTTGATTATTCCTCCAATCCTTCCTTCAAAAGTTCCTTTGCTTTTTTCAGTCTCGTTTTTATTGTGTTTTCCTTTATTTCTATTACCGTAGCAATCTCTTTAATTGATAACTCTTCATAATAAAATAGATAAATCACTTCTCGATATTTTATCGGTAAATTCATTACAGCAGAAGCCAGCTTACGGTCCTCCGCATTTTGAATGACAGTTTGTTCAACGCTCTCTTTTTGACTCCCAACATACGTAAATTCATCCTCTGTCACGATTACCTTTTTGTTATACCAACTTTTTATATAATCCTTACAATGATTAATCGCAATTCTCCACAACCATGTTTTCAAATTCGATTTCCCTTTATATGTATGAAGAGATTTATAGCATTTCACAAATATACCTTGCGTTAAATCCTCCGCAACCTCTTTATTATTCACATATGAATACACAAGCTGTAACACTTCTTGTCCATACTTGTTCATTATTTCGTCGATAAGGTCCTCCTTATCTTCTATTTCAAACGCTTCTACCGTTAATTCATCCACATCATTTCCTCCTTTCCATATATTAGACGACGCACTGTATGGAAAAGTTTTATAAATACATAAAAAAATACGGATGGCAATGTCCGTACCGTTTTTTACCTTTATTTTAAATCTAATTTTCTTTACGAAGAGTAAACCTTTTATTCATTTGTATTAGCTCAACCAAAGAGCAAAATCCCTTTGCTCATTTTTGTTACGGAAAACTCTAACTCGTTACCTTAATAAAGATTATGAGTATACCATTTAATAGACGTATCAATATTTGTAGTTGGAATATAATTATGTCCTATCAGTGTAAATAAAAACTGTTTTAACATTCATTTCTATAAACTTTCATAATTATCCGAACGAAAAACATATCGCATACATTCTTTAAAGTTAATTTTAATACCCTCAAATATAAAAAAAGCGTTATCCTTTCGCAAGCTCAGTTTACTTTCACTCTTACTTTGATGGATGTGTAAGGTCTCCCCTACAAAGAACAATATAAAAGTAACATCCATAATTTTGCACTCACCCTATTTTACATTTACTCTGATTCTGTCATTTCATCCATATGAATCTGTTTTCCTGTGAATAGTTTGTAAAACAGATGTGTGCGAATATCTAACAATTTATGTAGCGCATACCGATATCCATCTCCCACCTAAAATTAGTGTTTCACATTTTTGAGGAAGGAGTCTTTTGTCAGAAAACAATAAAATCTTATTAATTTTTATAATTAGTAGAATTTTTATAGAAATAATCTTCTTAATCTATTAAAATTATATCGAATGATGTCAGATTATATCATATGATGTCAGATTGTAATAAGGGGAGAGAAAATTTTATGTTGAAAAAAATCATTCCAGTTGCTTTAGCATTAAGTACAGTTACTTTTTCAAGTGTATTTGCTGCGCCTTCGGCTCAAACAAATACAGAACCAAACCGCTACATAGATGTACAAATGCTCGGTATTAACGATTTTCATGGGCAACTAGACACTGTAAAGAAAATTAACAATAAAGATGCAGGGGGAATCGAGTACTTAGCGGCTTATTTACGTGATCGTGAAAAACAAAATCCAAATACATTAAAGGTTCATGCGGGCGATATCGTTGGAGCAAGTCCTCCCGTTTCAGCATTATTACAAGACGAACCCACGATTGAATTTCTAAACGATTTAAAATTTGATGTTGGAACCATCGGAAATCATGAATTTGATGAAGGCGTTGAAGAAATGCACCGCCTTATTTATGGTGGATACCATGAAAAAACAGGGAATTTTAAAGGAGCAAAATTCCCATATGTTGCCGCAAATTTCTATAATAAATCCACCGGTCATCTATTTTTACCACCATTTACTATAAAAAAGGTACAAGGGGTTCCTGTTGGCTTTATCGGAGTCGTAACAACAGATGTTCCTAACCTTGTTATGCCTACTATGCTAAAGAATGTAGAAATTACAGATGAAGTTGAAGCCATTAACAAATCCGTAAAGCAATTGAAAGAACTAGGCGTTAAATCTATCGTTGTTCTTGCGCATAACGGAGGTACAACAGATGCGAACGGCGTAACAAATGGTGATCTCGTCCGATTAGCAAATGAGACTGATCCAGAAGTCGATGTTATTTTTGGGGGGCATAGCCACACCTATGTAAATGGAACTGTTAATAATAAACTTGTCGTACAAGCAAATTCTTATGGAATGGCTTTTGCTGATGTTGATGTAAAGATTGATCGTAAGACAAAAGATATTGTCGAGAAAAAAGCAGAAATTGTTACAACTTACCATGAAGGCATAGAGCCTGATAAAAAAATAAAGAAGAAGATGGAGAAGTATCAAGCTAAAATCGCACCTCTTGTCAATGAAGTTGTTGGTAAGTCTACCACTCCACTAGATCGCAAACTAAATACGGCTGGTGAATCTACTCTCGGCAATTTAGTTGCTGATGCCCAGCGTGCAACAATGCAATCCCAAATTGCTCTTATGAACCCTGGTGGTATTCGTAATGACTTAGATGCTGGTGATATTACATGGGGAGAAATATATGGCATTCAACCATTCGGAAATCAATTAATAAAGGTTAATTTAACGGGTCAAGACATACGTGATATTTTAAATCAACAATGGCAAAAAGACATCACAAGAATGCTTCAAATTTCAGGGATCCAATACACTTGGAATGCGAACAAGCCAAATGGAGAAAAAGTCACAAGTATTCGCTTAACAAATGGAGAAGAAATTATTCCTTCTAAAACTTACAGCGTTGTTGCGAATGCATTTCTAGCTTCAGGTGGCGATGGATTTGTGTCCTTTAAAAATGGGAAAGATGCTGAAACAGGACCAACTGATTTTGAAGCATTAGTAGATTATATAAAACAAGCAAAAGAACCAATTCAGCCTATTATTGATGGAAGAATCCAAAAAATAAATTAGCTTTCATTAATCTCAAAACACCTAACCTAGATTACCTGTTCGCTATACTTTTTAGTGTGCAGGTAATCTTATTTTTCTTGTGTGGGTTTGAAACAAAGTCCTACCGTGGTCAACGAATTTACCATCGATATGCAAAGCACCAAAAAAGTAAAGTCAACGTCAAATAATTTGAGCTGATTTGAATTATCTGGATATGTTTTCCACCTACAATACTGTATAACTCTCACCTGTTCAGAAAAACGGGTTTTTCTTTTAATAACTTTGCTTAGCGTACGAAATTCGCGTTTTGTTGGCGCTACCACATCACCATCAAGCTATGAAAAGCAAATACCCCAAAACGAAAATATAAGCCGTTTTCTTTCAAAAATACATGGAATTTTTAGCCTGTGTTGTTATAAAATTCTTAAGTTGATGGGTATGGGGTACCGCCAGCATGGTAGGAACATATAAAAATATAGTTATAGAAAAAGAGAGAGTGGATTCCTTTTGAGAGTATGGATCCGCTTTTTTCTTGCTACTGATAATGAGACACTATATCTGACTTACATAAATATCCTATTTGTTCAAATTTGTCCTTGCTGATGGTACAATTAAAGTCATGGAGGGATATTATGTTAAATTTTTATGTAACACTGTTTCTTATATTCGGCACTGCAATATTCTTATTTTTTAAGTCTGGTTCACCAAAAATTAAGGCTAAAAACCTATCGTTGATAATGGTCTGTTTAGGGATAAATCTACTCACAAGTCCAATGGCTTTTTTTATAGGCGGGATGGCAACAGCCCCTCCAGATAGTACTGCACTTGATTTTTGGGGAGGATTTCTCTTCATTCAGGGAATACCGCTTCTCATACTACTTGCAGCTTTTTTGAAGTTGGCACTAGCACTAGCAAAGAAAACAAAACAAGTATAGAAGCATATAATGAATAGGTGGATTCCTTGTGAGAGTAGGGATCCACTTTTTTCTTGCTATCAATAATGTTACGTTATGTTAACTTTATATGAATATCCTATTCATCCAAATGTACACAAAATAGGCCTTGCTAATGGTACAATTAGGATAACGGAGGAATATTATGGGATATCTTAATCAGCTTTATGTAATACTGTATTTTATAATCGGCCTTGCAGTATTCTCATTCTTCAATTCTGATTCACCAAAAACTAAGGATAAAAATCTAACATTCATAATGGTCAGTTTAGGGGTAAATCTATGCACAATTCCAGTGGCTTTATTTATAGGTGTGATGGCAACAGACTCTCCATATAGTACTGAACTTGATTTTTGGGGAGGATTTCTCTTTATCCAGGGAATACCGCTCCTCCTACTACTTGTAGCTTTGATATGGTGGTTTATCCGCAAGGGCAAAGAAAAAATCGACACATAGAATTTTAAAATGACTTCCGCTAACGATAAGTATGTAAATGAGCTGCCGATATGGGCAGCTCATTTTACTTTGCTTAACATGTTTTTTCAAAAATGATATCAGTTAAAAGAACAAAAAACTAAGAATCTTATCTCTTTCTATTCATTCTTCAATTACCATCCACCTTTAGGTACAATCGTAAAGTCAATGTTGTTTACTGGGTCTTGACCTACCTTTAGTTGGTAGTAGAAACCCCTCCCATCTTTTACCTCGTTTAAGTCTACCCCACTATCTATTAGCTTATTTACCTCTTCAATAGTGAGTTTTGGGTCTGCAATACGAATGATGATTTCCATTAGTTTTCGATACTGCTCATTAGCTGTCTTATCCTCAAATACCAGTTTTTCAGTTGTAATCGAATAGGAGTTTGACAGCCAATCACTTTTACCCATTTTGGAATAAATTTCAAATCCTTTCCAGTCTGCTTTATAGATACGATCGTTTTCTTTATCACGATACTCTATATTTGAATCTTCGATCTCAATCATGCCATTTGAGTATTCTTTTAACTTATTTTCAAAGTCTAATCGATGTGTGAACCCGTCTTCAATAGTATCCTTAGTTAAAATATCTCGTCCGCAACTAGAGAGAATAAGTAGTAAAAAGATAGAGAATAAAATAGTGCAAAGATTTTTCATAGAATTTACCTCATTTGGTGTATTTTTAACATTTATATTTAAACATAACTTGATTTTAAGATAAAGGGTGTATACAACTTTGTTTCAAATTCACAATAAAGATACAAAATAAAAAGTACCCCTAATGTAGTGGTACTTCTGTTGTTTTATAATTCCGTCAGCAATTCGAATTTTCTTTTTTGATCCGAAGATAGTTCATTTTCTACATAACTTTTTATAAGTGGATCAATTATTTCATGAGTATATTTGGTATTTGGGGTACCGCCACAATTACTACTTTGACATCATTTACCGTATTCGTGTTTCCCCTACATTTTAGCTCCTTGGTTAAAAAGTCCTAATTGATTTTTGTTCCATAAAAGGGACATATAATGTAGTAACTGATCGCATAAATATAATCATAATATTTCCGCATTTCCATTGGATGTAATACTAATAAATTATAAAATGAAACCGTATATAAAACTATACGGTATTCAAAAAGATTGCTATTATCCCTCATAATGAAAGGAGTTATTACAATCAAAAACAATAATAATCAACATCCGCTGGACAAAATCGAGAAGTGGTTAGTTTTTACTGGTTATGCAGCTTTTGTTTGGTCAGCTCTATTCGGGTTAATTCACATTTATTGGGCGGCAGGAGGTACTTTAGGATTTGAAGGCAGGACAATGGGCAAAGTGTTATTCATCATTAATCTAGTTGCAATTGCTCTATGTATAGTTGCTGCATTTACTGCACTTGCACTTGTTCAAGCATGGGGACGAAGATTTCCCTCCTGGTTGTTGCTCACTGCAGCATGGGGAGCATGTGCGATTTTAGGTTTGCGGGGTGGCGTAGGGATAACTCAAAGCTTGTTGGACTCAGAATCCCTTTCTTTACTATTGGTAATTGTTGAACCGTTTTTCTTGTTAGGAGGAATCTTATATGGGCTTCTCGCTTTTCTTTATATTTACACCTCCAATAATAAGAAAAAAATAAAACAAGACGGGATAAATCTATAACAACATGGCTGGCTATGTCCATACCGTTTTGTTATACCTTTATTTCAAGCTTATTTCCCTTTAGGAAGAGTAAAACACAACACTTTAATCGATATTTTAGCGCATTCATAATAAAACAAAAACCACCTAAAGGCTCCCCTTCAGGTGGTTTCTATTTTACGCTAACGCAGCTGCCTGTTCTTGTTGATCTACAGGAATTACAGCGTCTCTTAACGCTTTTTCTAGTTCAGCTGTGTATTTCATTTGCTCTTCTTTGCTCCAGCCAAGTTTTGCAGCCATGTAGTTGATTACTGCTTCTTTCCACTCGTATACCCAGTGGATGTTGAAGAATACAGCGCCTCTGCGGCGTACGAAGAAGTCAACTGGTTTTGCTGTCATTTCGTAATCCATTGCGTATACAAGAGGGACTAGAACGTCAAGCGGCATGTTGTATTCTTTCGCTTCGTCTTTATGTTTTTTTGCTAAGTCGAACAGTACGTCTACGTTAGAGCCATAGAATTTCGCGAATTCTTCTGCTTGTGCTGCCGTTAAACCGTATTTCGTACCTTCGCCTGCTTTTTTCGCAACGAATGCTGAGAATCCATGTGAACCACTTACATGTCCACCAGAGATTGGCATATGTTTCGTGTCGCTCTTCGGATATGCGCTATGTCCTTCTTTTTGTAATAGGTTCGTTACGTAGTCTACTACCATTTCAGCCATTTTGCGGTATCCTGTTAATTTACCCCCTGCGATTGTAATTAAACCAGATTCAGAAGTCCAAATTTCATCTTTACGAGAAATTTCAGATGCATTCTTACCTTCTTCGTAAATTAACGGACGTACACCAGCCCAGCTTGATTCCACATCTTTTTCTGTAATTTTCACGCTTGGGAACATGTAGTTAATCGCATTAATGATATATGTGCGATCTTCTGTTGTCATGTGCGGTACAGCTGCGTCTTTATCATAGAACGTATCTGTTGTACCTACGTACGTTTTTCCTCCGCGTGGAATCGCGAACACCATACGTTTATCTGGTGTATCGAAGTAAATCGCTTGACCTAATGGGAAACGTTTTTGATCAATTACTAAGTGAACACCTTTTGATAACTGCAGTACTTTACCTTTTTTCGAGTTATCTTTTTCACGAAGTGTATCTACCCAAGGACCAGCTGCGTTTACAATTTTCTTACCGTAAACTTCGTATACTTCACCGTCTAGTAAATCGATTACACGTACACCGCATACTTTTCCATCTTTATATAAGAAACTGTCTACTTTTGCGTAGTTAACAGCTTTCGCACCATGCTCAATCGCTTCTTTCATTACTTCAATTGTAAGACGCGCATCGTCTGTACGATATTCTACGTAGTAACCGCCGCCTTTTAATCCTTCTTGTTTTACAAGAGGCTCTTTATTTAGCGTTTCTTCACGGTTAAACATCTTTCTGCGCTCGCTTCGTTTTACACCTGCTAAGAAGTCATATACACGAAGACCAATTGATGTACTGAATGATCCGAACGTACCGCCTGTATGGAACGGAAGTAACATCCACTCTGGTGTTGTTACATGGGGACCGTTCTCATATACGATCGCACGCTCTTTCCCCACCTCTGCTACCATTTTCACTTCAAGTTGTTTTAAATAACGTAAACCGCCATGTACAAGTTTCGTTGAACGACTTGATGTACCTGCTGCAAAGTCCTGCATTTCAAACACAATTGTTGATAACCCGCGTGTTGCCCCATCTAATGCAATACCAGAACCAGTAATACCTCCACCAATTACGATCACATCTAACTCTTGTTTATTTACTCCATTTAATACGTCTTTACGTTGTTTACTTGAAAATTTCATGGTAATTCCTCCCTTTGATAACGAAAAAAGAGACCACAAACTCCGCTATAGATTTCGCCTCTATAGCGCGTTGTGGTCTCTCCAAATCTCCTACCGAATTATTAACTTGTCACCATTATAACACTGTTTATGATTATTTGAAAGCTTTTGTTGCTTCAATTGCCTTTTTCCATCCAGCATATAGCTCTTCGCTTGTTTCCGCTTCCATCGTTGGTTCAAAGCGTTTGTCCATATGCCACTGCGCTTTAATTTCATCTTGGTTTTTCCAATATCCAACCGCAAGACCTGCTAAATATGCTGCACCTAAAGCTGTCGTTTCATTGATCACTGGACGCTCTACAGGAACGTCTAACATATCACTTTGGAACTGCATTAAGAAGTTATTCTTAACCGCACCACCATCAACACGTAATGTGTTCAGTTCAATACCTGAATCTGCTTCCATTGCGCATAATACGTCTTTCGTTTGGTATGCTAAAGATTCTAGCGTTGCACGAATGAAGTGCTCTTTCGTCGTACCGCGTGTTACACCAAACATAGCGCCGCGTACTTCACTATCCCAATACGGTGTACCTAAACCTACGAATGCCGGTACAACGTATACACCTTCAGTTGATGCAACGCGTGATGCGTACACTTCACTCTCGCTCGCATCTTTAAACATGCGCATTCCGTCACGTAACCACTGAATTGCAGAACCTGCTACGAAAATACTTCCTTCTAATGCGTAATTTACTTTACCATCTAAACCCCATGCAATTGTTGTTAATAGGCCATGCTCAGAAGCAACTGCTTTTTCGCCTGTGTTCATTAACATGAAGCAACCAGTTCCGTAAGTATTCTTCGCCATACCTTCACCGAAACAAGCTTGTCCAAATAATGCTGCTTGCTGGTCACCAGCTACACCTGCAATCGGTATATTTTGGCCGAAGAAGTGATAATCAATTGTTTCTCCATATATTTCAGATGATTGACGTACTTCTGGAAGCATACTCTTTGGTACTGTTAACATGTCTAGAAGCTCATCATCCCATTGTAAGTCGTGAATGTTAAACATTAATGTACGTGATGCATTTGAGTAATCTGTTACGTGCGCTTTACCGCCAGATAATTTCCATACAAGCCATGTATCAATTGTTCCGAATAATAACTCGCCGTTTTCCGCTTTTTCTCTTGCACCTTCAACGTTATCTAAAATCCATTTTACTTTCGTACCAGAGAAGTATGCATCAATTAAAAGACCTGTTTTTTCGCGAACCATCTCGCTATAACCTTTTTCTTTTAACTCATCACAAATTTCAACTGTTTGACGAGATTGCCATACGATTGCGTTATAAATTGGTTTTCCAGTTGTTTTATCCCATACAACCGCTGTTTCACGTTGGTTCGTAATACCGATACCAGCGATTTGTTCTGGTTTTACATCCGCTTCACTTAAGCAAGTTGCGATAACCGCTAAAATAGATCCCCAAATTTCTTGTGCATTATGCTCAACCCAGCCCGGCTTTGGAAAATGTTGTGTAAACTCTTTTTGAGCTGAATGAACGATTTTTCCTTCTTTATTGAAAAGAATTGCGCGTGAGCTTGTTGTTCCTTGGTCTAATGAAAGAATATATTTTTTCATATCGGTTTCCCCCTATGCTACTTTTCTACTTTTTGTAGTAGTTCCACTTTTTTTACTTGTCATATAAGAGATTGCTAGTACAATCACAGTTGCAATAATCACATAAATAAGTGCTGGATTTTGTTTTCCTTCAAATACAACTTGATGGAATAAACCTGCAAGTGATCCGCCTAGAATCGGACCAACTACTGGAATCCATGCATACTTCCAATTTGAACCGCCTTTTCCTGCAATCGGAAGGAAGAAGTGTGCAATACGCGGACCTAAATCACGAGCCGGATTGATTGCGTATCCTGTTGTTCCACCTAATGATAAACCAATACTTACAATTAAGAAACCTACGATAAATGGATTTAATCCATCTGCAAATTTATTTGCTCCAATTGCTAATATACCAAATACTAAAACGAATGTTCCAATCATTTCACTCAAAAGGTTTGCAAATGTGTTCGGAATTGCTGGACCTGTTGCAAATACACCTAACTTTGTTCCTGGATCTTCTGTTTCTTTCCAATGTGGTAAGTAGTGTAAATATACGATAACTGCCCCGATAATTGCCCCAATCATTTGTGCTGCGATATACATAGGTACGTCACTCCATGGGAACGCTCCCTTAAAAGCAAGTCCTATCGTTAAAGCCGGATTCAAATGTGCCCCACTAATTGATCCAACTGCATACGCTGCCATAGCAACCGCTAAGCCCCAGCCCATTGTAATTACAATCCAACCAGAATCTTTCGCAAACGATTTCTTTAAACTTACACCAGCACAAACGCCGCCACCAAGTAAGATTAACAACGCTGTCCCTATTAATTCCCCTAAAAATGCTGACATAAAATCCCTCCACAATCAATTTAAATGCTTTCAAAAAGTGATAGAGGTAAAATGAATGGCCATTCGTTTTTTTTCAAAAGAAAAAGATCCACAGCTTCCATGCTTCTATATAATATATATAGAAACAATAAAATGTGGATCTCTTCTTTTCTCCGTCACGTTTATTAACTTGTCTATAATGTTAACCTCTAATGAAAGCGGTGTCAACAGAATTTTTTCACATTTTCGTCACTTTTTTTGGTAATGTTTCCATAGTTCTTTTTTCGATGTCGTAATTGCTGTCGCACCAGCATTTAACGCTCTTTCAACATCCTCAACAGTACGAATAAAACCACCCGCTAAAATCGGTACACCTGTACGCTCTTTCACTTCAGCGATCACATCCGTTAGCGCACCAGGAAGCACCTCTATATAATCCGGCTTCGTCTTTTCTAGCAAATTACAGCTCTTTTCCATCGCGCTAGAATCAATTAAAAAGATGCGTTGAATTGAGACGACACCCTTTTGCTTCGCCTTCATAATTACGCTCGCCTTTGTTGACAATAACCCGTACGGTTTATACTCTTGGCATAAAAACTCCGTCGCATGCCCATCACTTTGTAATCCATGGATCAAATCAACATGTAAAAACACCTTTTTCCCATGCTGCTTTGCGAGCGACACAACACTCTTCAATTGACCGACATGAATATCTAAAATAACAATATACTCATACGAACTATGTAATAGCTTCTCCAAATCTTTAATTTGCCTCACTGCCGGCAAAATCTTCTGTTCATGAAATTCCATTCTAAATGTCCCCTTCTTTATGTCATCCTATCCTTTATAGTACACAATTTGAGTGGAAAGAACAGCTAGTGTAGGGGATTTCTTTCAAATCTTTCCTCTATTTATATATTTTCTTCAACTTATCAGATCCCATACCACCTATAACCATTAATATGAGAGGTAAAAAATTCATTACGTATGGTGCATCCGCTATAATTGTAATGCTTGCTCCTGCAAATTTATTTAGCATCCATACAACGATTTTTGCAATAAACAAAAATACTCCTATCATAAATAGACTATCAAAAAACACCTTCCATTTTGGATATGCCAATTGCTTACTATCTTCAATTACTTTCTGCGTCAATTCTTCATCACTCCTTAGCAGTTCATCAATCGTAATCCCGAACAGATCACTTAAATGAATAATAATTTCAATGCTCGGATAGTTCTTTCCCGTCTCCCATTTCGAAACAGACTGCCTACTTACATGAAGTTTTTCAGCCAAATCATTTTGCGACCAATTTCTTTTTTCCCTTTCTTCTTTCAAACGTTCACTAAAAATCATACTGTGTTTATCACCTCTCTACGTCTAGTATGGTCAAATAAATGATGAAGAGTAAAGCTAGTTATCGTTGCATAACCTGTGCAACTTGCGCGTTACACCTTATACTAGCGCCGTTTTGTATTTTATATCATGCAGATTTCATATACTTTTCTTCTATAATAATTTCCCGAACAATAATACAAAGAACGAATACTAGTAAAGACTAGATTAGGCATAAAAAATACGCCATCCCTTCTTATCAGTCTCTAGAAAGAATAACGCAAATTTTCATTTTTACTCATCATTTTTCGGACTATATGAAAATCCCGGATATTTCACAACAGGCCATTTCTCTTTACGTAAAGAATCCATCACTTGCGGCCCAACATGTATATTACTTTCCACTATTTCTTTAGGAGTCAATGCCATCCATTGATTTAACGATACATCTTCAAAACGATTACTTCTGAACATCTCTAAAAACCACAATGTTTCAGTACCTGTATTTTGAATATAATGCCCAGTCGCAAACGGTACATATCCGACATCACCAGCTCGATAATCAAATGTACGGGCTGTACCATTTCCAAGAAACACAGTCATTCTCGCTTGCCCGGTAAGATAATACTGCCACTCATCATTGTTTGGATGCCAATGAAGTTCTCTCATTCCACCAGGCTCAACCTCAACGAGCGCCGCTGCGATTGTTTTTGAAATAGGAAAATTCGTAGAATCTACAATTCGGACACTACCACCAGGGGTCTTAATCGGCTTTTGTTTTAACAGTTCATGTTTAAATGTTAAAGGAACTTCCCCTTTCGGTGATTGAACTTCCTGACTTTCAAGCGAGCCTGGTACCTCTCCTTGATAAATATAAACTTGATCTGAAGGAATGGAGTTAAAAGCACTCTCCGGTACTCCGAAATTAGCTGTTAAGACTTCTTTTGGCGTATGTGCAAACCAGTCTGAAATAGCTAAAGTAGATAGATCAGAAAAATGTCCATCATCGAAAACGAGCAGGAATTCACAATGTTCCAATCCTTGAATAGAATGCGGAATACCAGGCGGGAAATACCAAAGATCACCCGGACCAACATCAGCAATAAAATTCCGTCCGTTTTGATCAACAGCAGTTATTCGTGCCCGTCCTAAAAGCATATACGCCCATTCTGCTTCTTTATGCCAATGAAGTTCACGTATCCCGCCCGCAGTTAAACTCATATTTACTCCAGCAATCGTAGTCGAAATCGGCAGTTCCCGAGCAGTAATCTCCCGAGACCACCCGCCTTGCTTCAAAATCATAGAAGTGTCCGAGAATGAAAACTTCAAGTTAGGAACTAACCCCGCATCAGTTATAGGCGGAACGAGCATATTCGGATTTTGAATATCCCGCATAACATTACGCGGGCCAGAATCAATCGCACCTGCTCCATCGCTACGGATTGGTTGTGGTATACTTCCTCCCGCTTCATTAACAGTACGTTTCCCCATCATTACACTCCTTTTTCATCGGATTATTAGGTAAAAAAACCTCTATCCTAGTGTATGAATTGGGGTTTGGATGGTTACTGTTACTATGAAGTTACATCGAGAGAAAGATCTTCCTATCATTATCGTTTTGTGTTGATAAATCGATATCTCATGTCGAATCGTTGCTATATTTTGGAAAGTAAAAAAGTGGATAACCAAATGTCATCCACTATCCTGATTACACCCTTTTTTAGAGTAGCAATATTAACACCCTCTTTTTAAAATTCCGTATCAAAACCCTTTATATTATTAGCAGGGATAAAAAAAGAATGCCCATTCTATTCAAATAAAACGGCATTCCTTTTTTATAAACAGCATTTAGAAATTATTATTTAAGGTATTTTCCCAAATCATCTAAGTTTCTCGTATGATTTAGAATGATTACATACTCAACTTCAACTTCTGTTACTACCATTTAGCAAATCTTCCGTATATATGATTTTAAAAATAATTACATATATGATCAAAGGTATTTATAGTCTTTAAAGGTAAATTTACTAGATGAAAAGAAAATTTTTATTTTGGTTTTTTATCTCTTCATCCTCTAAAAGTTTCATTTTCAAACCTTTTCATCACAAGAAAAAGAAGCTAACAATAAATTGTTAACTTCTCAAATAGTATCTTTCCTTATCTTCTACTATCTAGATTGTGATTTACTATTTGTAAGATGAGCATCAAACATATCAATTATTTCCAGAAATCTATCAGCTTCACGGAAAACATGGTCTGCTAATAATGGATGAATGATACTCTTTATTTTACATTGCTCAATTAAATCACGTGCCGTTTTCTTAAAATCCCGAAGAGATGTAACTGACACACGATTTTGATCTAAAAATTGATCTAAAAGAGGAACAGTTTGAGATTGTGGTTTCATAGATTCTAAATCAATTGCTTGATACATCAATTCATCAAAATCATTGCTAAAATTCCGGGCTGTATCTACAAGCTTTCTTTCCGATGGATCAAGAAGATGACCAATAAATTTAGCATGGTCTGCCATAATCCTTAAAAAGAAAACATTTTCTTTAATAATAGCATCAGGAAGAGCATCTAATTTACCTTCATTTAATTCAATTAAACGTCTTCTAAAATAATCAGCTTCCCTACTTGTGTGGTCAACTAACAGTGGAAAATTATTTTGTCCTGGCAATTTACATGTGAGAATTAAACCTAAAATTTTTCGCTTAAATCCCCAAATATTAGTTGCGGCTTGTTGTACTTCTGAATTAAATCTTTTTATTTGCCCAGGATCTGTTTCATTTGTATAGGAGTATGCTATTTGTTCGATATGTTCAAACAATCGATAAAATTGATTAGCCTCTTCGATTAGTTGGGTATCCTCGCATCTAAACCCCAATCGAAGAAAAAAAGAATGCTCCTTCATGATTCTAGACCAAAAACGAATTTCATTTAATGAACGTTCAACAAACATTACAGACGTAACACCCGTATCAGGATGTAATGAGGTTTCATCCCTATTCATTCTTAATCCCCCCAGTAAATACTAAGCTAGTTCCATTCTTATGAGTAAATATATATATAAATACCATCAATAAAAGTTCATGATGAATCTCGTATATATGTAAAATTAAACTTATATAAGCTTAACTTGATGGACATGCACTTGCTTCCCTCAAAAGAAAAAAAGACTACCAACCTAGATGTAAAGTTCTACTAAGTGGTAGCCTTTCAAAATTTCTATTAAAGCAATACTGAATCTTTATCACTATCCTGATTACGTTTCTCGCGTTCTTCTTCTAAACGCTTCATATAAACTTCGCCTTCTTTTTCGATAAAATCATTATCCATCTCTTGCTCTTTTTTCGAAGTATATAAAACCATGTAGCCACTTAGTACAATCCCAATGATCACAAGATAAATCCACCATGGTAAAGTTTCCACTTTCGTTCATTCCTTTCCTTAGACAAGCCTTATTAGTTTCACTCTATGAGGAAAGAAGTGGATTTATGCTTGAAAATTCATTTTATCCTTGTGGATGCTTCGCGAAAAACGCTTGTACATATTCCATAAATTCGATTGGTTCCTGGCGAAACGGTGCGTGGTATCCTTTTTCAATGATATGAAACGTACTATTTGTAAATAACTGATGATACAGTTCACCATTTTCCCAAGAAACACTCTTATCGTGCCTACCCCAAATAATTAAAGTCGGCACCTTAATTTTATCTGCTTCCATCGTAATGCGGCGCTCTTTCATTTTCGTAAGCTCATCATAATGCTTTTTATCATCTCGACTATTCTTCACTTCATTTTTATTATAATCCGTAATTGCTGTTACAGTTTGCAGGTCCGTTGATAACTGTGGCATTTCATAACCTTCTTTTTGCTCAAAAGATTCAATTCCTGTAGAATCCGCTAAAATAAGATGCGTAACCGCGTCCGGATATAAGTACGCTAAATTAAGGGACATCTCTCCACCCATCGAATGACCAAGTACTGCGAACTGATCATATCCAAGCTTCTTCATTAACTTATAATATAAATTCACTTGCGCAGGAAACGAATACTGAAAATCAATTGGCTTAGAAGAACGCCCAAATCCTAAAATATCAACCGCGATAATCGTATGATCTCTCGCTAGTTCCGGATAAATATCACTAAATCCATCTGAAGAACCACCAAACCCGTGAAGCATAAGTAAAGGCGGCTTCCCCTCACCAATTTGCTTAAAATAAATCGTCTGTCCATCAATCTGCGCCATACTCTCTTTCGTATTTATCTTCATCATAACAGTATCTTTCACTTCTTCAACCTTCGCAATCGGCTTATCAACGAAGTTACATACTATTAACAAAACGAGTACAATACCGCTAATCATATAAAACTTAAACCGTTTCAAAATTCCCGTCTCCTTTCTCATGCTGCTATTTAAAGTTTTTACATTTTTTGGTTGTTTTATGTTCTCTTTTTAATTGTAACTGTATCAGTTACAATTAAATTAAAAAAATATTACTCAATGCCACTACTAATGGTTACTTTGTAACTATTATAGTTACACATAAAAAGTAAGTCAATTATTTTATCCGCGTTAATAGGCCGTCCGATTAGTGTGAGCTAATAATCAGTGTGAGATGAACCATCAAAGATTGTTTGCTCAGCGCTATTTGGTGCTAGCTTCCTTTGACTTGGTCGGACAATTGGATATCCGAAAGAAGGCTTGTTATCACTATACTTAGTGTCCCTTACTTCTTTTAGTTAATAAAAAACGCAACTCTTTTGTATTAGTAAGTTTAGTCGTTTTGTTAGTTCGTTAGTACTTTATTTTTACTTTCTTTCTACGTACGTCTAAACTACGTATTACTAACTAACTACTTTACCTACTCTAACTACTA
>NZ_ALBR01000077.1:0-39562 GCF_002081505.1 Bacillus sp. CDB3
ACGTACGTACGTACGTACGTACGTACGTACGTACGTACGTTACGTTACGTACGTACTACTACTACTACGTACGTACTACTACTATATATATATATTNCGTTTTTGATCGTATACTTTATTTTTTCTCTTCACGAGCTAAATCGATTACAACATCTTTTCCATCAACATCTTTTAATAACACTTTAAAATGATTTACATGATCAAAAGTAGTAACATCAAACGTTTTCACCTTAATTGTATTCCCATTATCTCCAGTACCTGTGTATCCCTTCAATGTTGACTTATATGTTTTCCCTTTTTCATCCATAAGAATGGCACTATCAATTGTTTTTATCTGACGCTTTATTTCTTCAATGTCTCCAAAAGTATCACGTTCAAATGTGATATTCGTCCCTGTTGGTAGTACTTCTGCAGACACTATTTTTACAGACTCAGGTTGTTGTTTAGGAACAAAATGAATCTCTTGATTTCCTTTAAACTTCGAGTCTAATTTTATTCCCCCTTGCCACTTCCCTTGAATTTCCTTATTCAGTTGCAGACCATTTTCATGCCAAGCTTCTATATTTTCTTTTACAGTATTTGATTGAGATTCTGCTTCTGTCCTGTAAGAAACATCTTTATTTTCTAATGGCGCAAACAAAGATATAGAACTAATATTAAAGTTTAGACTATCAATGTTATCAATTGAATTCATAGGATGGAATATTAAATTATAAGTTATTTCTCCCTCTTCTTCCCCCGCCTGAATACTCCATTCGCTACCTGCCAACATCTTACTATTTTCATTTGTTAACCCTTCTGTGTATTCCGCCTTCTCTATATATCGTCCTTTATCATCTGTTAAATCGTACTTCATTCTTAAATCCGTCACTTTACTTATTAAACTTTTATCTTCAAATTTCAATTGTAAAGAAACTGCTATTTTAGATTTATCATACAGTACATTTTTAATTTGGATTGTAATCCCATTATCCTTCATCACATGATTCTCATCTACTTTTTGTACGTATCCATTATCTGCCGCCTTTTGAACTCCCTGATCTTTCACAAAGAAAAATTCCTTTACTACAGCTAATGCTGAATCACCATACACGCCAACTCCGACACTTGCTCCAACAATTGTTAGCCCTGCTATCATTGCTGCAACTATTTTTTTATGAGAGAATGTTTGTTTTTGTTTCTTACTTTTTCTAATTTCTTCAAAAGCAAGTTCTTTTTTCTTCAAAACACTATTAGGAATTGTTACAGCATCATTTAATGCTTCTTCTAATTTATGCTCGAATTGATCATTCATTTTAAATTCCCCCCATTGTTTACATTCTCCCAGTCTTCTTTTAAATAATATTCTTTTAACTGTTGCCTTGCTCTATGTAGTCTTGATTTGATTGTTCCTTCTTTTTCATTTAAAATCTCTGCAATTTCTTTTGTTTTAAATTTATTTACATAATAGAGTACGATTACTAAACGATACTCCACACTTAAATAACTAAGCAGATTGTCAAATTCAAGCTTTTGTTCAATATTGTCTTTTACGATTTGATCTCCCTGTAATTTTCCATAATCATCCACATATAAAACTTTATTTTTTCGTACTATATCATTACATTTATTCATTAATATTTTCGTAATCCATGTTTTAAAATGCTCTGGTTCTTTTACCCTTTTTAAATTTGTAAAAGCAGACAAAATTGTTTCCTGTATTGCATCTCCTATATCTTCTTCATTTTTCAAGCGTGCTTTTGCCACCTTATACATTTGTGGCATTAATATATCAATTGCCTCAATAAAGGCTTCCTCATCACCTTTTTGAGCCCGCTTTATGAGCAGCTCCATTTTAAATTCCCCCTTAGAAATCTACCATTTATGTTTTATATAACTATTAGACTGTATATACTTTAAAATGGTTGCAAGAAATTCTAAATACAGTGAAACTTTAATCAGTGGGGGGTTCTTCATCCCCCCACTGATTATTAGTTGAACCAATCGGGCTTTTATGGGCAGTTGATCCCCCACCTAACTTCTTTGCTTTCCCTGAATTTTGAGGTGGGGGTCTTACTGCCCATTAAAGCGGGATAAAAATAACCTTGGCTCAGCGAATACCCGAACTAAGGTTACTTTAAGTACAATGTTCATGATTCTTATTATATCTCGGCTCAAGTTAAACAATAGGGTGTATATCAAAAATGTATTTCCTGAATACTGTCGAATTAGAACCATAAAAACAATCTTATTACATCAAAGTTAATTTAGAACACATTATGGATACCTTAAAACCAGGACAGGTTTATAAAATAGTACACTTTGTTTCCACTCTTAATTTTCCCATGATGAAAAAGAGCGCCGACCAAACATCAGCACTCTTCCTCATCACCCTCGTTATTTAAACAAAGTTGTTCCGCTATTTCCTGTATCCGTTCCATCGTCATTCCTTCTCTAAACTCTACTGCTAAAGGATGGTCTGTCGGCTCTAGTTCAATATAAGGACGAATGCCATCGGCTCTAATAACTGTTGCTTGTCCCAGAATTCATTCACCTTATCAAAATTCGCTTCACTTAATGAAACCCATACACCCCATATGAAATGTTCATCTGTACCGATGATAGGAATTTCAATACTCCCTCGCATAAAGAAATGTTCTCCATCCATCACGCATAAATCATCGTTCATTTCAAATCTATCTTCTCGCTCTTCAGGTTCAGCATCATAATAATAAACAGGAGCTGATGATCCATAACTCGTTGGAATTTCTTCATGATATGTATCGCAGCATCTACAAGTATACCCACTAATTTTCGTCATTTTATTCCTCCATCAATTTCATACATACATTCTATCAAAATAGCTATAGAGTGAAAATAAAAAAGCAAGCAATTTCAGCTATCAGCTAAAACTACTTGCTCTTCTACTTATTACCTCTATTTTTACTCTTTAATAAATTCCTTCGTACTTCTCACTGTATCAATTGGGCGAACTAATTTTTCAATTTCTTCACGCTTTGGCTCTAAGAACGGAGGTAACGATAATTTTTCTCCAAGTGTTTCGTATGGCTCATCTCCCATAAACCCTGGGCCATCTGTCGCAAACTCGAATAAAATTTGCGGTGCAACTCTTGCGTATAATGACTCGAAGAAGTGACGATTTACATAACCAGATGAAGGGAGCTGGGCGCTACCTATTCTTTCAATCCATTCTTCTAATACAGCACGATCCTCTACGCGGAATGCAGCATGATGCACTGTACCAAATCCTTGTTGCGCTTCTGGAAGAACCGTATTATGTTCTACGATGACAGAGGCACCATTTCCACCTTCGTTTACTTCAAATAAATAGAATTCTCCTTCTTGAGCAATCTCTTTAAATAATAGAACTTTTTCTAACACTTCTTTAAAGAAACTAAAGTTCGCGATACGAATAAATACAGGTCCTAAACCAGTAATTGCATATTCTAATGGAACTGGTCCGTTTTGCCAAGGTGTACCTGATTCCACGCCTTTATCAAATTCATCTGAAATTAATTGATAGTGTTGATCATCAAAATCAACGAAAGAAA
This sequence comes from Bacillus sp. CDB3, assembly GCF_002081505.1. NCBI lineage: Bacteria > Bacillati > Bacillota > Bacilli > Caryophanales > Bacillaceae > Bacillus > Bacillus sp. CDB3. The sequence continues at coordinate 3,552 of NZ_ALBR01000077.1, forward strand.
GAGTCTTCTTACCAAATTGCTCTTTAATTCCTGTATGTTCCACTTCAAGACGGTCAAAACGTTTCACCCAATATGCTAATGCTGCATCAGTTGGAACGCGGAATGAAGTTTTTGAAATTTCATTTGTACCGTGTACTCCTTTAGGAACGCCTGGGAAGTCAAAGAATGTCATATCCGTTCCTGCACTACCTTTATCATCTGCAAAGAATAAATGGTAAGTTTGAATATCATCTTGGTTTACTGTTTTTTTAACTAAACGCATTCCTAAAACATGAGTGAAAAATTCATAGTTCTTTTCTGCACTACTTGTAATCGCTGTAACGTGGTGGATTCCTTTTAATTGGTTCATTATATATTCCTCCAATGATTTTAATTTGTATTTAATAATTTTATTTCTGCTTGCTGGTCAGCGAAGCGCGTGTTTATAAGAAGTAATTAATTCATTTTACTAGTCAAGTGATAATTTAAAAAATAATTCAATGTGTAAAACGATTCGTACGAAAGTAGTAATTCCTTTCGTTACTATCACTTTACAACTCAAGTGATTAAAAAGCAAGTAAATTATCTTGAATTCGAGATATTTTTTTAATATCTCAGTATTAGTTTAAAATGCTATATGTTTTGTGGCGTAATTATTTTCGTATCTACTGGTAATAAAACCTTTTCACTCGCCAAAATAAATAGCCTACAATCAATGAACTAATCATAGGCTATTAAAATTCTTTAATAGTTAAATATCCTTACAATAACTTGTAATTTTAGCGAATAATTAATATTAGTAATTCTCCGTTTCATTAAACGATTTATTTTATATATTCCAAAAATCACTATTTATATCACTGTTATATTTATAATCCACCTTTTCTTTACCACATTTTTCGCACTTATAAATATTAGCTGTCCCAATCTGCCCTGTTTTAAAATTTTCACTATCCTGAGTTTTAATAAATTTATAATTGTGTATACATCTAGGTTCTCTTACTTTATCCATCTATTTTCCTAGCATAAAGTAATCACTCTCCTTAAAAGAATATTCCTAATACAACTCTATATTTAGAATACTCTACAAAAGATTTCCAATCAACGAACACGTTCTCTTGCCTCCCTTGCATCACATGATATGCAAAAGAATTGTTTTGTTTAAGATCCGTTTTTTTATTGACAACAGACTCTCATCCATTAGCTTTACACAAGCTAATGCAATATAAATTTTCCGTATGATTTACATCTTTTTCTCTCATTATTTCTTTCCTCATCAAGGAATAAATAATGGTTTTTAAAGCTGTTTGCAGTGTCTTCCCTTATCAGGGCAATAAAAGATGGTGTGAAAACTTAATTTCACACCATCTTTTTAAACAATTTTATTGTCATGCCACACTTAATGAAGCCATTCTATTCACAATCTTAATTATGGAAAGTTGGCTTATAGAACGAACGATTATCAAGAGCAAAGACACGCTCTGTGTATTCGCCTGGTTTTGTGCGTCCTAATGCACGGTCCATCATGTTCATTTTTGCATCTAAGTTATCGATGTAGTGCAGAATTTCTGCTTCTTTTACTAATGGTGGTTTTGGGCTACCCCATTCTGCTTTTCCGTGGTGAGAAAGAACGATGTGCTGAAGGATTAATACTTCTTCTGCATCGATGTTCAGCTCGTCTGCTGCTTTACCAATTTCGTTCACCATAATAGAAATGTGGCCTAGTAAATTTCCTTCTAACGTGTATGTTGTAGAAATTGGACCAGATAATTCGATTACTTTACCAAGATCATGTAAAATAACGCCTGCATATAGTAAGTCTTTATCTAACGATGGGTACAGTGCAGAAATTGCTTTCGCAAGATCTAACATTGATACAACGTGATAAGCTAGTCCAGATACGAACTCGTGATGATTTTTCGTCGCTGCTGGATATTCTAAAAATTCGTTTTGGTGCTTATTTAACAAATGTCTTGTTAGACGTTGAATGTTCGGGTTTCTCATTTCAAATATGTATTGCGTAATTTTCTCAACCATATCTTCTTTTTTCACTGGTGCTTTTTCTACGAAATCCGAGATATCTGTTACTTCATTTTCATTCGCAACACGGATTTGTTTCACACGTAATTGAATACGTCCTTTGTAGTTTAGAATATCACCAGCTACTTTAACGATTGTTTCTGCTACATATTGTTTCTCAACTTCTGGTGATACGTCCCATAGCTTCGCTTCAATATCTCCACTTGGATCTTGTAAGATTACTGTTAAAAATGGTTTCCCATTGCTTGCTAGACCTTTTGTCGCTGTTTTAATTAACAAGAAAACATCGACTTGTTCACCAACTTCATATTCTGCAATTTTCTTTTTCATTCGAATTCCTCCACCAAATCAATTACTTTTAGTATAGCATACTACAACTCGTTTTCTTTACGCTTATGCGTTAATTTTATAATCTGTTTTTCTGTAAAGAACGATAATAAATGCGCATGACATGTAAAGAAGATGACTTGTCTATCTTTCGCAATTTCCTTTATTAGTTCAATCGTTCGATTCGTCCTTACTGCATCAAAGTGCACGAAACTATCATCAATAATAAATGGATAATCATGCTCAAACGTTTTCGCTAGTGCAAATCGTAACGATAAATATAATTGCTCCGCTGTCGCTTGGCTCAGTTCATGGCTATAAAAACGCATACCATCGTTACGTTCCACAATGAACGGCTCTGCCTCTGACGGTGAAAAAATTTTACTATATCGTCCGCCTGTTAAATACACGAAATACTCTTCTGATTTTTGTAAAATACGCGGAAGATGCACTTCATGATAATATTGCTTCGTTTTCGTTAATACTGTCTTTGCCGCCGCGTATGCAGCCCACTTCTTCACTTGTTCACGTACTTGCGCTTTTTTCATTTCCCACTCATGTAGTAAATCACCATACGTACTGCCTTCTTCTAAATTCGCAATTTCTATTCGATGCTTCGCAATACGCTCTGTTAATTCTTTCTCTTTCACAAGACAGTTTTGCGCGGCTGTAATTTCTTGCTTTAATTTTTCATCATAACCGTCAGCCTCATAATGCTCAGCTAATGACAAACTCGTTAAGCGCTGTTCTAACAGATCAATTTGAGGTAATAAACGCCCCACTTGCTTATCCGCATCTTCACGTTTTTCTGCCCGCTTACCTGCTTCTAAAAACATCTCTTCATCAGTAGAATCTGCAATATGCCATAAGCTATCTCGTTCTACTAAAAGTTGTTTTAATTGCTCTTGCATGAACTCATATTCTTCTCGCCATTCCGCCAGCTTCTCTTTCAGCTGCTTACAAGTTTGGCGCTTCTCTTTCTCATTTTGCATACGACTTTGCGCCTCATGCAAATTACTATACTCCGTGCTACCAATAACAGTTTCTAGTTTATGTTCAAATTGCGTAATCATTTCATATAATGAAGATTTCCACTCTCCTTGTTTATCTAGCTCACGATATAATTGCTGCATTTTTTCAATACGCTCAAACGCTGGCAACATGTGCGCATACGTAAAAAATTCAGGGAACATATAGCGCGTTTTATACGCATCTACTTGTTCTCCTATTTGGAAAGTTTCTCGCTCCCATTCTTCATACGATGAAACGACTTTATCATAAGCTCGTTCCATTTGCTGCAATTTATAAGACTCTCGCTCAAATAACTTTCGAATCTCTTCATCCTTTTCTAACTGATAACGAACGGACATCGCTTCTTCACTTTTCCTTCCGCCAGCACTTTGCTGAAGAGTAAGGAGTTCTTCTTGTAATCCGCTTGATGGATCTTTATATAAAACGAGTGCTACAACAATCCCTACAAAAGCAATGACACTAATAAATAATAGTACGCGGTTATCTATAAATAGACTCGTGAATAAAACAAGCGTGTTAATAAGAAGTAAAAGAAGACAAACTCTTTGCCACTGTTTTTTCTTTTGCTGAGCTGCCCCTGCTTTCTCTTCATACTTACGTTTCATTCTTTCTGCGCCCATACCGATAAACGCCGCATCTTGAAATGACTTTTCTTTCTCAACTAACACATTTCGCTCTTCATCCGCTAACATTTGTTTCTGAATCTGTCTTATATTTTCTTCTTGTTCTTCTAATTGCTCCTGAGCCGTTTTAAAACGTTCATCTAGTTGTGCTTTTTGCGATTCTAATTCACGCGCCTTTTGCACAGTTTGCGTAATTAATTCTTTCGTCGCTAAACTCATATCAAATGAAAGAACCGTCTCTTGTTCAAAAGTGGCTCCAATTTGTTGCTCTAGTTCTGCGATTTCTTCTTTTATATTCGCAATACTTCCCGTCATATCACGCATTTCTTGGCGTGCATTTTCATAAGACATGTGCTGCATACGAAGTTCTTCTACGTAACTTTCTTTTTGTAAAAATACTTCATCTATTTCTGTGGAATCAATTTCTGATTGCACTGTTTCTATCTTTTTTTGAAGTGAATCTACTTGTAATTGCAGCGGTTCTATCTTTGCCTTCACCGCCTCATAGCGCGCCATTCCGTTTACAGGAAACTGCCCGTTCTCGTTTTCTAACACTTTCTCGTGCGCACTCTTTTCAATAACGAGAGGCTCAAGCGCTGCTAATATTTCATAGTCTTGCTTTCGTCTTTCGGCACTCTCTTTCTCCGCACGAACAGAAGCAAGTTTCTCTTCACTTTCTTTTAACTGCTCGACCTGTTTTTCATACGTGCCAATCTTCCCTTGCCACTCTTTCATCTTTTCCTCAATTTTCTTCATCTCTTGCAGTGACACGTTAATTTCAGGATTACGACCACTCGGCTTAAAGCGCTGATTCATTTCTTTTTCTAATTTTTTATCTAACTGCAATAACGCATCGCTTCCGACTGCGCTTGCCGAAAATAAATAATTACCAATATCCGCTTCGCCGAGCTGATGAATATTTTGCAAACCATGCATATCAAATGAAAAAACAGAATCAAATAAGCTTTCATTCACACCGCTTAATATATCGTTTAAAATATCTTCGCCGCCAGTTTTCCCGTCTTCAAAATAAACGGTCACCTCTCCAGCTGCCGTCTTTGGCAATCGTTCAATTTTTAAACGACCGTACTTTCCTGTTTGAACAGTAACTGCTCCGCCATACTTTCCGCCTTCTTTCGGTTCATAACGGCGCTGTCCTCTCGTTGGAAAACCGAATAAAATACTTTTCATAAACGAGCGAATTGTCGATTTCCCCGCTTCATTTTCACCGTATAACACCGTCAGCATTGACAGATCCATTTCCACATTTTCTAATTTTCCGTACCCATAAATATGGAGTCTTTCAATTCTCATTTCTTATCCCTCTCTTGCTGGAATAATTGCTCTAAAATAATATTTTCCGCTTCCTTTTGAATCTCTTTCTTCTCTTCTTCCGTAAAAGCTTCAATACTATTACGTGCTATAGGAGATGTCCAAATAGTGCGCAACACTCCGTCCATATTTGTAAAAGCTTCTAACTCTTTTAGCACACTACCGACGAAATGATTTTCTTCTTTCAAACGTTCAATTTCCGCAAAAGAAACCGTCTCATTTTTCCACTTCATCGCATACACGAAATCTTTTCGCTCTTCTCCCGCTGCTAAAATATGAAAAATCTCTTCCACGCGCTTGTCTTCACGCAAATAAGGAGAAAGTGGCCCCTGCCCTGTAAATACGACAGTTAAAAGCGTGCCTTCCTCTTCTCTTCTACATCCATTCATCGCACTTGACGTGCTCGTCATAAGATCATCAACAGTTTCAAGTCCATCGATACTCACTTCTATCTCATCCCATACAACATCCGCCGTATGGAAAAATGAACAATGCGATCCTTGTTTCGTGAGTTCAATCAGGTACGCACCCTTTTCCCCTGTTTCCTTACGATGGCGACCTTGTATATTACCCGGATAAATAATGCATGGCTCTTCTGATAAAATTTCACGTTTATGTATATGGCCAAGAGCCCAATAATCAAACTGCTTTTCTTTCAGCTCACGAATTTGAAACGGTGCATAGCGATTATGCTCTGCATCCCCTTCCACACTTCCGTGAAGCATCCCAATATGAAAAGGCGCATCACTCATTTTCTTATACTGCGCTGTCATATTATCCGTTACCGCTTGCTGCAAATAACTAAACCCATAAATAGAAGCTAATAGCTCACCATTTTTATAAAATGACTTCTCTTCCACATAAGGCTCCATAAACACATGAACATTTTCCGGAAACTCAATCGCTGCCCAGCTTCCCCCTAAATGATCGTGGTTACCATGAATAATAAAAATGGGAATATCGTACTGCGAAAGTCTCTTCATTTGCTCACGCACAAACACTTGCGCTCTCAAACTTCTCATCTCAGCATCATACAAATCCCCGGCTAGTAATACGAAATCAACGCGCTCTTGAATCGCTTTATCAACAATACGTTCGAACGATTCAAACGTACTTTGCTTCATTCTCTCCCAAACAGACTGCGGTACATTCATTTCCATCCCTTTAAACGGACTATCCAAATGCAAATCAGCCGCATGTATAAACTTCACTTGTTTCACAAATAACGATCCTTTCTATAGTTCAAAAGTTTCACTTTATCCCGTACTAACGGGCAGTAAGCAAAGAAGGCAATCTGAAAGTTAACTGCCCATAAATACCCGATTGGTTCCACTAATAATAAGCAGGGGATGAAAAAACTCCCCTGCTTATTAAAGTTTCACCTTATTGTAACACGCAATGTCATATATTTCTTTGCATATTCTAGCGTTTTATGACAAAATAGTTATAAGATTCTGATTTTAATTATTGGAGGGAATTTTCATGGGAGTATACGTTCTAACAGTCTTTGAAAAAGATGGTTCAAAAGCATTAGACGAATCATTCGAGGCGGCAACTGAAAAAGAAGCGAAAGCAAAAGGTGAATCTATTTTACAAGAAAAAGGATTACATGAAAAAACGCATCGTTGCACATCTTCTGCAGGTAAGCTCGTCTTATTCCAGCGCTAAAAAAAGAAGCGTCATCCGCTTCTTTTTCACTCTACTATATCTTCGTCACACCACGTAAACGCCACATCTAGAATGCGATTACCGATACGTACGCGTTTATTCCATTTACCTGTTTGGATCTGATGTTGCAATTCTGCTTTCATCTTTTCCGTCCAGTCGTGAATCGTTTCACTACCGTCGTACGGATATACGCTCGGAAACTCTTTCTGCAAAAGATGCAAACTCTCTGCATCAAAATGAAAATGGAAGAAGTAGTTTGCTGTAAGCGATGGTTCTTGTAATCGTAAAAAATGATCATCAACTTGCTTTCTATTTCTATAGAAAGTAAAGATATTCACTTTACCGCTCGTAATTTGGTCAATTTGAATTTCGTGCTTCTCTATAATCACGTCTTGCCCACCTCGTTATATACTATCCTTAGTATATATGTCTTTTGCAACAAAGTTAACCATTTTCGCGCGAAATTCATTTCCTTCATTATATTACCTGTACCTCCAAGTACAATCAGAACTACTAAAAACAAAGTTGAAGGGGAGCGATTACATGTATTTCGGAAGCAAAGGTTGGTATGTAAAAGAACTTAAAAAATTAGGTATCCGTACTTATGAAGGTAAAAAACTAGAATCTTATCGTACGCATATTTTATCTAGTTTACTTGAGAGAATGAAGAAAGCTTCGGCTTGATAGATGTAGGAAGCGACTGTGGTTGCTTCCTTTTTCATGCAACGACTATAACTTTTGTCTGCAAGTCCTTATCTTTTTGCAAAAAGTTTTGTATAAAATCCTGATCTAAAGTTATAAAATACTCACACTTATTTCTAGCTATAGCTAAATGCATTGCATCATAAGCCTCTAATTGATACAGCTTCATATACTGGACTGCAGTATCTATAGCTTTCTTATCTGAAGAAATATATTCAACCTTAATTTTGAAGTGATTCTCCATGCTATACAGGAATTCCTCGAAGGTTTGAACAACGTTTGTATAATATGCTGTTAATCCACTTCTTCTTTTAGCATGTCTTTTTCCTACTTTTAGTAATTCTTTAGCATAGACCTCTTTACTTTCATCTCCAGATTTCATTCTTAATTTAATAATATATTGATAGATTTCATATAAATTACATGCTGCTTCTATAGACACAATATCTCTTCTATCGTCTTCACTCAAACACTCTATTCCGTTAGACTGTATATTTTCCATATTATCTATATAAATTTTCAACGCCCGCTCAATTTTATTTTTCATAAGAATACCTACTACTTCTGTAAAAGTATGTGAACTGATCCCCATTTTTATTTCTTTCTTCGCCCATGCATTAATTAAATTAGCTACCTTATCAGAACGGGTATCATCTTCATCTAAAAATGCCAAAATAAAACAAGCATCTACATAAATAGATGCTTGTTGAATTCTTAAAACAGCACCCTCACCTTGAACGAAATTAGTTACCATTTTTATTTCTCCCTTATTTTTCTTCTTTATAAATATCCACTAAATTTTTACTACCTGCTGTACGAGTTCCGATCATTTTACGTAAATCTTGAGCATCTTTCGGGCGACGAGTTACTAATTTCTCTGTTTCTTTTGTTTCTAATGGTTGAACATCAGTCACTACTTGGCTCATATCTATTACCCCCAATTCATCTTCTTTTTCATTTAAATTTAAAGACTGCCCTAACTTTCGACATCTGTCCATGTTTTTCCTCCTTGTCCAAATGAAAATCATTACATACATTTTCTCCATAAAAACTCTCTACTTAAACATATGATTTCCTCAGTCACATCATGAATCTTAAACATAAATTGTGCTGTACAAAAAATCCCCTCAAACCAAAAATGCTATAATTAACCCAATCATACTAAGGGGGAACAATTATTTTGCACGGTAAATACATTCAATTTCACGAATTTGGCAACCCAAAAGATGTATTACAAGTTGAATATAAAAATATAGAACCATTAAAAGAGAATGAAGTGCTAGTTCGTATGTTAGTTAGACCAATTAATCCATCTGACTTAATTCCAATAACCGGAGCGTACGCGCATAGAATCCCTTTACCTAACATACCTGGTTATGAAGGTGTTGGTATTGTAGAAAATGTAGGTGCAGATGTTTCTAGAGACCTTATCGGTAAACGTGTTTTACCTTTACGCGGAGAAGGTACTTGGCAAGAGTTTGTGAAGACATTAGCTGATTTTGTAGTCCCTCTTCCTGATTCCATCGATGATTTTACAGCGGCACAAATGTATATTAATCCCCTTACAGCTTGGGTTACATGTACAGGAACACTAAACTTAAAACGTAATGACGTTTTATTAGTGAATGCTTGTGGATCCGCTATTGGTCATCTATTTGCACAGTTATCGCAAATTTTAAACTTCCGATTAATTGCAGTTACGAGAAATAATAAACATACAGAGGAATTACTTCAGCTCGGTGCTGAATATGTAATAGATACTTCCACTACCCCGCTTTATGAAACCGTTATGGAATTAACAAACGGGATCGGTGCAGATGCTGCGATTGATTCTATCGGGGGACCAGATGGAAATGAATTAGCTTTCTCCTTACGTCCAAATGGGCACTTTTTAACTATCGGCCTTCTATCAGGTATACAAGTAAACTGGGCAAAGATTGTCACGAAAGCAAAGGTGCATGCGAACATATTTCATTTACGACATTGGAATAAAGACGTGCCACCATACAAATGGCAAGAAACGTTTCGTCACTTAATCCGCTTAGTAGAAAATAAACAATTACGCTTTATGACGGTACATTCTACGTATGACTTAGCGGATGTGAAAACGGCGGTTGATGTTGTGCAGTCTGCTGAGAAGACAAAAGGGAAAGTGTTTTTGACGAGTTATTAACTACAATTGAAGAAGTCTTTTTGATTGACCTTTTAAATAGACTAGATAGTACGTTTAAGAGTACCCATTTGTAATTATCTGGTATAATTATTTTGAAAGGTGAAAGGAGATTCTAACATGTGGTTAATTACGGTAATTGCGCCTGTTATAATAGTCGGAGGAATCATATTATATGTGATTGGAAGGCTTAAACATAAATATAACAACGGTAACTTAGGTAAGAAAAAATCAAAAAACGCTCAAGTTTTATTAGATAGTTTAATACCAATGGGAATGCTTTTGGGGTGTTTAATCGGTATAATTGTCGACATATTTTTCCCGGATCATTCACTGTTTACAGTTGGTTTAGGAGCTGGAATAGGCTATTTATTTGGATTTTTTGCTTATGAAATTTATAGCAAGACAGGAAACAATTATTCATAATCGAGAAACAGACGCGATTTTGGCATAAACGGGGCAGGACATATTAGTCATATAAAATATGTACTGTCCTTTCATTTATTCATCAACGTTATCCCCCTCCCGCTCCAACTACCTAAAAAATAACATTGTCAACAGAACTTAAATTGGTTATCATAAAAGCGAATATAACAGGAGATGAGCAGATGAATATAAACGAAAAGAAATCTTTTTCAAAAGTTTCTCGACGGAAATTAGTCGATGAAGTGTTGGAACGTTTACAAGAAAAAATCTTTTCTGGCGAGTATGAAGTTGGTGATCGCCTCCCTACAGAGCCGCAATTAATGGAAGAGTTAGGTGTAGGGCGTTCGACGCTGCGAGAAAGCATAAAGATATTAGTACATGCCGGCATCTTAGAAGTTCGACAAGGACAAGGTACTCGTATTGTCTCACTAAATACAACACAAGATTCATTTGAAAAACGATTGCAAGCAGCTAATATTAATCATGTGTATGAAGCAAGAAATATGTTAGATAAAGAAGTAGCGATGTTAGCGGCACAGCGCCGAAGCGAAGAGGATCTTTTATACTTAAAAGGACATTTGAATAAAAGAAAAAATGCCCTTCAAGAAGGAAATTATGTAGCATACATAGATGCAGACATTCAGTTTCATCTAGCAATTGCAAAGGCGAGCAAAAACGAAGTTCTACTTGATTTATATCAATCTTTCGTACCTGCCCTTCGCCACATTTTAAGCCAATTAATATTAAATACAGTGAACTATGAAGATAACTCTGACATTCATGAAAAGTTATTCCAAGCTATTTTTAAACAAAATGCCGAAGAGGCACGAACATACGCCGTTCAAAATTTGGAGCTGAAATAAGCTCCTTATATATTACACCCAAACATCAGATGATATACTCAATAACGTCTGATGTTTAAGAGGGGAGAAAATTAAATTGAAACATCAAGAACGAACTTATTTGTATATACTAGCACTATTTTTTGTTTCCATTAATTTACGTATCGGAATTACATCTATTTCACCTTTATTAGAAACAATCCGACAAGACTTAAATATAAGCAATTTTTCCGTTAGTTTTTTAACAGCTATTCCTGTTTTTTGTATGGGGACATTCGCCTTACTGACTGGGAAGGTAATTAAAAAATATGGGGCAGAAAAAGCAATTATGGCTTGTCTTATTTTAATTGGCTTTGCAACATGTATGAGGGCTTTTACCTCTTCTATTTTCACATTATTCGCGAGCTCTTTATTTATCGGCATTGGGATCGCACTTGCAGGTCCGTTACTATCAGGTTTTATTAAAGAAAAATTCCCTACGAAAATCGGCTTAATGATTGGAATATATTCAGTAGGTATGGGAACTGGTGCTTCTTTAAGTGCAGGATTAACGATTCCTTTACAACATGTATTAAAAGAATCTTGGAATATAGCACTCGCTTTTTGGGGTGTACTTACTATTATCGCTATTATATTTTGGTATCCGGTTATGAAACGAAAAAAGAATACGAGTACACAAGATAAAAAGAATAATAGTTTACCTTTAAGAAATAAAAAAGCATGGTTGTTCACAATCTTTTTCGGACTACAATCTGGAATCTTTTACTCCATTACGACTTGGCTTGCGCCAGCAAATCAAAGTATGGGTGTGAGTAGCGAGCAAGCGGGTACTCTTATAACTGTTTTTACAGTTATTCAAATGATATGCAGCTTTTTAATTCCAACATTAGCGGATATTTATAAAAACAGAACACTTTGGTTGTTAGGGAGTATATGCTTTGTACTCGTAGGTTTATCGCTTATGATTTACCCACTAACTACACCATTGATCCCTTCTATTCTACTAGGTATCGGGCTCGGCGGCGTATTTCCACTCGCTCTCATGCTACCGCTATATGAAACAAAAACTTCAGAAGATGCGAGTGCATGGACTGCTATGATGCAATCAGGAGGATATATTATTGGCGGATTCATCCCTGTCCTAGCAGGAATCGCTCGTGACTATTTTGATAGTTATACGCAAGTTTTTATTATAATGGCACTTTTAAGCTTAATTTTGTTCATTTTAACTTTAGTCATGAGCAAAAGAAAGATAGAAGTGAAAATAGCTTAACTGAAAAACAAAAAAATCCCCTCAAAGCATAAGCTTCGAGGGGTGAGCCTGTTTTTTATTCTATTATATACGTACAGCTGTACCACTTACAGCAACCATTAACATTCCATCACGAACAACTTCGTAATCTACGTCAATACCAACGATAGCATTCGCACCTTTTTGTTTTGCAAGTTCTTTCATTTCATCCATCGCAATATCACGTGCATCTTTTAATTTACTTTCGTAAGCACCAGCACGACCACCGACAACATCACGAACTGAAGCGAATAAATCACGAACAATATTTGCACCCATAATAGCTTCACCATTTACAATATCAATATACTCAATAATTTCTTTACCTTGGATTCCAGACGTTGTTGTTACAATCATGACTGACACTCTCCTAATAACTTATAGTTTTTTGATTAGCTTTCTTATGTCTTTATTATGACATGGAAAAAGTATTTAATCTATTGAATTACCTTACATGAATGTGACAATTTTGTAAGAGTGAAATATTATTCTACCTTTCCCTTACAATAACTACCTAAATTAACAGAATATTGTTATAATTAAATTAGAGGAGGAGATAAAATGAAAAAAATCACTTACATATGTGCTCTAAGTATTCTATCTTTAACTTTAATAGATTGTACAAGCACTTCTACTACAAATAATACTCCAAAAACTAAGCAAGAAAATACGAAAAATGCCATTCAATTAAACTCTGCAGACATTACGAATATTGAGTTACTTAGAACAACAAGTAATACTAGTTCCAAATCTCAAACAGATAACGAGGAAATGATACAATCAATCGCTTCAGCAGTTCAAAATGGAACCCCTAAAACAATCACATTAGATCAAAAAAAGAGAGCATCTGCGCATTCTACAATAACCGTTACATATAAAGATGACTCAAAAGAAGAGTTTCTTGTGTGGGTTGATAATAAGGAACAAATTACGATTGCTAAAGATGAGAAGAAAGATAAAGTTGAAGGTGTGACGGTGAATATTAAAGGCGCTAAGATAATGAAGGATTTTTTTAAAGCGTAAAAAGGATCTCCTTTAAGGGGATCCTTCTTCTCTTCATACAGAATAGGTGCTTTATACGAACAAACGAGTTCTGCTCCTTATCATCCAAAGCAGAAATATTAATTATATATTATGAAGACGTTTATTTACTCTGTAGTTATATAACTATTGTTGATATTGCAGACAAGTACAACAAGCTGGACAACCTAGATTTCAAACTGTAAGATTAGATGTTGGTGAAATTAGATAGCAAAGCATATATAGAAAATAGGTGTTAATTTTGAAAATCAATAAAAAATTTGAACCAATAATTTTTAATATCTTTATGATTTTAGGTATATCTAGTATTATCTCTTTCGTCATGGTTTCAATGAATGTTGGGTATACAGCTTTATTTCTCAAATCATGGATGAAAACATGGGGAATTGCTTTCGTGCTTGCATTTTTAGCTTCTAAATTACTACCCTTTGTAGTTAAAAGGATAATGAAAATATTCACATTTATTGAGAAGGATGCTTAAAAATAAAGTGATACACTACTCTGGTTCATTCAAATTAAAAGGAAGGATTACTACAAAACTTAACCTGGTAAAATAATATTCGGATGAGAGTCCATACCTATTATTAAACGTAAAATGTTTCGAATCGAAGGCAGGAACCTTAAAAATTTTCTTTTCTTTAAATGCTAAAAAAGCCCGCCTATTTCCGTAGGCGGGCTTTATCTTTATTACACAATATGAAAGTATACTCTCTTTTTCTCTGAAATTTTATGTAATTATACATATTCATGAAAATAGAAGAAGTAAAATTGTCATTACAACTTATTTCCCATTTTCAACTTAGTTATCATTAGAATGTTTTTCTACAAAATCAAGGATTCTAGCATTAACCTCGTTAGAGAACTCACCATTGATTGCGTGAGATGCATTTTTCCAATTAACTATATCAATATCTTCCACATATTTTTTCCCAGTTTCAACGGCTTTTGCCGAATTGTGCATTGTACTTTTTTCAGCCATTAATGCAAGTACTGGAATATTGATATTTTTTAAGTCTTCTGTACTAAATAGATCAGGCGCTGGCGTTTTCAGTTTATAGTTACGCATACCCGATTCGATTAACTTAGCGATCGGCTCATCGTCATTTATTTCTGCTCCTCCAGAAACATAGCTTAACATCTTTTCTCTTATAAACTTAGGTACAATAGGAACGGAAGCTGGAATAGATGCTAGAATCATCTTTATGGATATTTGCGCAAATACAAAGACTGGGTCCAATAAACTAGCCGTAGCAATATGCTCAGGATTATACCTAGCCAAGTTCATTGTTGTCCAACCTCCAATGGAGACACCCACGATATGCACTTTTTCTAAACTTAATCCTTCAATTACTTCATTTAGCCATTCTGCTTGTTGTTTTTGGTTTTCAATCACCTTCGTTTGCACACTCATTCCAGGTTCACCGAGTAAATCTATCGTGTAAACAGGCCTTTTCTCCCTTAGCCCTTCTAAATTGGGTACCCACATTGGAGTAGATGCACCACGTCCAGGGAGTAAGAGTATTGGGTCTTTATGTTTGTTTTCCTCTTTAGTAAAGTAATAAGCACGAACTGTGCCATATTTCGTTTTTATATCTTTCGTTTCGTTAGGCTTTGGAAGAAGCGCCATTAATTCATCGTAAGCAATTTGAAAGTCTTCCTTCGCTTCTTTAGATGTAAAGTGACCAATCTTATTATCATCTCTCTTCATTTGAATTCCTCCTTTCTACAAATATATTGATGAACTTTATCAATATATTCATGGTAATAATCCATTGAAAATTTATCTTATTTAAGCCAAAAATCTCATTTAGAAAAAAGAAAAGACACCCTAAGGTGCCTTCCTCCGACTTGAACCATCTTAATTTTAATAATATTTGGACTCCCATCCAAATATTATTTTACCATGTTAAGTTGTTTTGTTCATTGAGAAATACAATAATTTATTTATGCTAGCCGTCTGTATTTGGTCCTTTTGTAGTCCATGCAGCGATTAACAAGAGGACAATAGCGGCGATGACACCTAAAAGCATATTAATGTTAATCATCCTCCTAAGGAATATTATTATCAAAATGATATCACATTAAAACACCAAAAAAAAGGAATTAATGTTAATCGCAACCAAGTATACCATTTACAAATTCAAAAGAATCCCCCTCAAAGCATCAGCTTTAAGGGGGATCTCTCCTATCATCTTCTCTCTTCATACAACCTATTTGCCTTATATGAGAAAAAGAAAAACATACCAATCGCAGCTGGGATAAACAACCATGAAATGTCCCTCATTAATGCAAATGGCGTTTCAAATAAGAATGATCCTAAAAATGCTGCGCCGTGCATATCCCATAATCCTGGCGTATAGTATAGGCCTTTCGGATTTAAAATCGCTCCTAGATCAATTGTATTATTAAACATAAATAGAATTAACAGCGGCAAATAACATATCGCCAATTCTAAAAATGTCTTAGATAGACGCTTGTACTTCCCTGCTCGTGACATTTGATCTGAAAAAATGTCATCTTCACTTTCCTCATCTACCTTTTTAAAATATTGCGTGCCTGACCACCAATTACCGGCTATATGCTTCCAGCCACTATCTTCAAATAATGTACAGTAATTAATAAAATCTTTTCTTCTATTAAATATTCTATGATCTATTTTAATTGTCGCATCTTCCGGTTCTGCGATTCTAAATTTATAACCGAATGTATTACTTTTTAATTGATAGCCTTTCCAAGCCATCTCTTCTAACCATTTTTCCTCTTTCTCAAAGTCTAAAAAGAATTTCAATCTCCACATCATCGCTTCCCCCTAACTGTACATTTAATAAGCTCTTTGTAACCCCAATAATGTGCTGCATTCTCATAAAGTCTAAATGTAATACTTCTTTCCCCCGTTCAGTAATGACATACACTTTTCTTCGTTTATCTTCACTTTTTACCGATTCTATTAATTGTTGCTTTAATAAATTTTCAACCGCACCATACAGTGTACCCGCCGCGATTTTCACTTGATGATTACTAAGTTCCTCCACCTTTTGCATAATGAAATACCCGTGTGCTGGCTCTAATAAAGCTAAAAGAACGTAATACGTTGTTTCCGTTAATGGTAAATTTTTATCTCTATTCATAAAGACCTCCAATGTAACGATAACTATATAGTCAAACTATATAGTTCAACTGTATAGTTTTATTTTATACAGTTAGACTGTATATGTCAAATGTAGGTAAGTTATTTGATCCACAATAAATAAAAAACGCTACCTTTTTAAAAGATAGCGTTTTTAATATTACCCCTGCTTATTCTTCGCCTTCATTTGCTCCTCATAAACAAACTTCGCCGTCATAAAATCGTGAGGAAAATCTTTCAATGCATTCTTCATCACATTTAATGCTTCTTGTGATTTGATTTCTACTCCATTTAAGAAGTCAAATGCTTTTGATTGCTCCTCAGCAACAAAGTTTTGCGTCATGTAGTCATCTTGAAAATCTAGCTTCGCCTTCTCTTTCACTTTATTCATTGCCTCTGTTTTATTTATATTTTTCACAGGATTTGCGAATGCACCCGTAGGCTGTTCTGGTTTAGGCTCTTCTTTCGTTTCTGGCTGTGGAGCTGGTGCTGGTGTTGGTTGTTGCTTAGGTTGTTCTTGTTGAACTGGCTGCTGCGCTACTTGTTGCTCTTTTTTCGCTAATTCATCTTTTAACTTCTTAACTTGTGCATCAAGAGATTTATTTTCAGTCTCTAATAGCTTCTTATCACTTTTTAACTTTTGCGTTGCTTCAAAATGCTCATCTACTAATTTATTGTACTCCTTCTCAGTGTACATTTTTTCACTAGTTGATGCCGGTTTCCCTTTCGTAACAACTACATTAATAATTACAAGTAAAACTACGATTCCTATTAACGCAGCAAAAATCTTCTTTTTATTCATTACTAATCCTCCGAAATGTCAAATTTTTAAAGTTATCATAACAGATGCAGTTATGTTCCTTTGTCACATTATGTCGAATCATAATAATAAAAAAGCATCTGAAATAGATGCTTTTTTCACTATCAATACATAAACGTAATCGTCACCAAAGAATATCCTTCTTTTGCATTATACGGCTCCGCTTTATAAGAAACACGGTTTGATCCTTTTGGAAAACCGATTTCTCCAATTGCTTTTTTCACATCTTGCAGTGCGCCGTCCATTGATTGCTTATAAAGAACTTCAATCTTCTCTGGCTTTGCACTATAACGCTGCTGCATTTTACTTTTTAATTCATTATAGCTATTTGCGATGTACTCATTTCCTAAATAATTTAACTTTGTACCTTTCAAAATTTGTTGGTACACAGCTGATTTAGAGTTTCCCCCTACAATTTTACTCGTCAGTGTATCATAATAATTTGTAGTAGCTTGCGGATAGTCCCCTCGGTTCCACACGTGATTCTTCGCAATTTGCTCATCTGATAAGTTGAAATATGAATACGTTACGCGGCCTTGTACATCTGGCACTGGATCATCAAATGTTGTATCAAGATGGTACCACTTGTTATCGATTTTCACTAAATTCCAAGCATGAGGCTGACCGTCTCCAGTTCCTACTACAAAATGATTCTCAATTCCAGCTTCTTTTAATAATTGATAGGTTAATAGTGTGTAACCTTGGCAAACGGCAGAACGATTTACGAGTGCTTCATATGCTGTATAAGCTTTATAAGATGTGTCATAAGAAACATGTTTTACTACGTAATCATGAATCGCCTTCACTTTTTCGTGATCATCCATTCCTGCTTGAATAATAGATGAAACAATCGCTTTCGCTTGTTTCATGACATACTCTGTTTGTTCTTTCGTTTCACGATATGTAATCTTTAACGTAAATGTGTAATTTCCAGGTGATCCAGACAGTGAATAGGAAACATTCGATCTATTATAATCTGTATACTCATTTTTACTTGCGACTTCTTTATATGCGGTGAAAAGTGTATTCATCACTTCTTTTGTATTACTATTTTTCGTTTTATATGGAAGTGTAATGTTCGTTTCGTACGTATTAATACGTGTTTGCACTTCATTTTTGAATGCTGTTAATAATGCCGCATCTTCTGTATCTTGCACCGCAACCTCAGGCTTTTTATATTTCAATGCATTATATAAAAACTGTGCATACTGTTCACGCGTTACCGTTTTAGCTGGTTCAAATTTCCCGTCTCCTGTACCAGATGCAATCCCGTTTGACTGCACCGCACTAATCGCGTTTTCTGCCCAAAATCCATTTGGAACATCATTAAATGTATGTTTTTGTCTAGCTGAAACTTGGAACGCATTTTTAATAATTTGCGCCATTTCTGCGCGGCTAACAGAATCTTTCGGTCTAAAACCGCCATTCCCATCACCTTTAAAAATCCCCAATTTCGTTAACGTTAAAACCTCTTCCGGAAACATTGTAGAACCTGAGCGAATATCACCATACGGATTATTTAAACTAGACCCATCTTTTAATACATAACGAGCACCATCATTACTAAACGTACCACCTTGCTTATTCGGTACTAACACACGATAAATTAAAGCAGCAACTTGCTCCCTCGTCGCAACATCACCAAAACCAAACTTTCCATTTCCATAGCCTGAAATAATATTTTTACCCGCTAAATCTTTAATCGCCGGATAGGACCAGTGCGATGTTGGTACATCAGAAAAAACGCCCGCTTCAGCAGCTTTCACATCACTGCCATTTGTATATAATAAAGCACCACCAATAAGCGATAATGATGTAATTGATTTTAATATTTTTATGTACATAATGCATTCTCCCAATACGTCTTCTATTTTTGTTATTTTTTGTCGAAAAATCTAAAAGAATATAACAAAACACATTATACAATTAAAACTTTTCGGAGGATATATTAAATTTTAAAATATGCAAAAACTCATATTGCTATAGTAATTCGTACTAATATTATGCTATTTTACTTGCGAATATATAAAGTGAAACTTTAATCAGCCCTCACCAATCGGGCGTTTACGGGCAGCTGATCTCTCACCTAACTTCTTTGCTCCACCTGAATTTTGAGGTGGAAGCTTTACTGCCCACAAATAGCGGGATAAATAAAAAGAAAAATACTAATGTAACATTGTTAATATACATATCGCTTTTTGAGCTTTTATTTCGCTAAAATGTACAATTCTATCCCCATTAAAATCGCGATAGAATCTTGAGAACATACCTTTTAACATGATTCATTATATGATTGCAAATTTCATGTCCTTTATTTAAAACAGTTGTTACTAATTGTAATTATTTGCATCCACTTCATACCTCCATGCAATATTCTTTAGAACTTTTGGATACATTAAATACGCATAGCATTGTAGTTTGCATATATTTCACTTTTGTATTTTTTGGACCAAGTATTAGGAGGGTATTTATGATGAAAAGCTGTACAGCACTCCTTATTATTGATGTACAGGTAGGTTCATTTGAAGAGAAAAAAGTCCTATATAATAGAACGGAATTATTAAGAGTTATTCAATTATTGATTTCTAAAGCCCGTTCTGCTTCAGCCCCTATTTTTTATATGAAGTTTAACGGGAAGTCTGGTTCCTTACTTAGTCAAGGGACACCTGGATCGGAAATTCATAAATCAATTGCTCCAGCAACAGGAGATGTCGTTCTTGAAAAGAATCATCCGGATTCTTTTCATAAAACGAGTCTTCAACAAGAGCTAGAAATGAGAAATATAAAACGAGTTGTTATAGCAGGAATTCAATCTGAAATTTGTATAGATGCAACATGTCGGCGTGCATACAGCTTAGGATATGACGTTACTCTTGTAAAGAATGGGCACAGTACATATAATTCTACAATATTATCGGCGTCTCAAATTATTAAGCATCATAACGAGATAATAGGTCAATGGTTTGCCTGCGTAAAAAATTCCGAAAGTATAGAGTTTTGATTCTATCTCTATATAAACGAAACCGCAGTCAGGGACTAGACTGTGGTTTTTCGATGTACAATGAATTACAGTAATTACTAAGAGTTGCATAATCTTTCATTGTAATTAACTTAACTTTTTATTTGCTAAGATAAGAAGCATTGCAACAGAACCTAGTAAAGTCTCAAAAAACAACTTATTATCAATCAATATTTAGTAAAAACATATTAATACTTTAGAATTTCTTTAATTTTCATTATTTTTTATTTAAGATTGTCCTTTATATTTATAATGTGTTATTTGAATTTATCGTATTGAAGCGGATTTTCACATCACTATAAGCAATTTGAAAATGGAAAAAATAAAGTCCCCATTAGATTAATTATCCTGTTCTTTTGCGTCTTTTATCTATTTATGTTAATTATTATGCAGCTAAAAAAAGTACAACTTATTGATGGAGAGAGGAGAGGAAATAAAATGAATTTAGTGAACTTACGTCCTAAACAGCGGTCTAAGTATCGCATTCTACTAGGGACATGGTATTACTCTACAAAGAGGTACATTCAGTGGTTAGTAGACGGAAAAAAATATGCAAAAACGTTTCAACAAGAAAATTTACCCTATACAGCGATTCAGCACCGAACGATACTACTTCGTAAGCTCAAAGATGTAGATATGTGGTATCAACAAAATAAAGTTGTTAATTTGAAGATTGCTATTAAACAACTAAATGGTATCGTCATTAGACCGGGAGAAACATTCTCTTACTGGCGTTTAATAGGTAAGCCTACGAGGAGAAAAGGGTATGTAGAGGGCATGATACTACACTATGGATCTTTTCAAGCAGGCATTGGGGGATGGCTTTGTCAGCTTTCAAATTTAATATATTGGATGGTCTTACATACACCATTGACAGTAACAGAGCGATATCGTCATAGTTTTGATGTCTTTCCTGATTCCAAGCGGACCCAACCATTTGGAAGCGGAGCAACTTGTTCTTATAACTATTTGGATTTACAAATCAAAAATGAAACGGACCAATCGTATCAACTTCACCTTTATATTACAGATAAGCATTTAGTCGGTGAATGGAGAGTTACCCATCCGCAGCTTTATCAATATGAAGTATATGAAAAAGAACACTCAATCCAATCTGCATACTGGGGTGGTTATATACGACATAATGTTATTCAACGTAGAGTATATAATCAACAGAAACAGTTTATAGAAGACCAATATGTAACGGAGAATCACGCTATAATGATGTACGAACCACTATTAGCTTATAATAATGAGGAGGGTGAGTGAAGGTAACATTGGTGTATCAAGTATTTTTGTCTAATAACACAATACATGCCTCTCTTCATATAATTAATAGGCCAATTCCTTTTTGTAACATAATTTTTTCGTTTTTATTGAAAATGAATTTTATATCTTCCTTTCCAATGAACTGGTTCCTAAACTAAACTGCCTCGTTTCCACAATAAAAATAGAGCTGCCCATAGGTCAGTTTCACCGACTTATGAGGCAGCTCCTCTTAGTTTCACCTTATTCTATCGATGAATCCAAACTGCACCTGCAGATTTGTCTTCAGCTTGACCTACTACTTCAAACTTCAATCCTAGTTTCGGCAACTTACGTCCTGCATCTGGAATCGCGCTGTTGATGTACTGCTTAGAATCATCAAATTTTGCAACTCCTGGTAACCCTTTATAGTCAAAGATTCCGCGAGTTGGCGAGTCTACTCTCCATGCTGGCGTTTGATCAAATGAGAATGCCGCATCGGCAATTTGATAACGCGTACTGCTCTTCACAGTCGGTTGTCCGTTTAATGTCCCTACAATTGCCTCTGGATGAGAATCTACTACTCCTAAGAAGCCTTCACCTGGATGAACGCCTACCCAGTTATCTGTAAAGCTTTGATCCGCATACCATACAACCATTCCTGTATTAAACACTGGACCACGCGCATGTTGTAATGCCGTGTCAGAACCAGCGTAATTTCTCCACTCTACATAGTAGTTATTTTTTTTCTGTTCAAATCCGTTAGATACAGTAAATCCTTTTAACGTCATTGCTGGCTGACCTTCTGCATCATCTGAGAAAACAACTTTGCCATCTACAGTTAATGCCGCATTATCTAACGCAAATCCTTTATAAGCTACTGCAATATCTGTTAAATATTCAAATTGCAGTTTTACTTTTTCCCCTTTGAATTTGCTTAAATCGTATGATTTATCAACCCACTTACCATCAGTTGTATCCATACCGCCTTTTACATCTTTTTCGCCAATTCTATCAATACGTGTCTTCGTTCCATCTTCTGTAATCGCATTTACGTCAAGGAAATCATACTTCGCTTCAAGTTCGTAGAATGTCTTATAATCGAACTTAGCATTCGTTGCATTTGTTAAGTCAAATACTGGTGTCTCAAGTGTTGTATGAATGTCATTTCCTTTTGTACTGTAATAAAACTTCTTACCAAATGCCGATTCGATATTTTTTATATCTTTGTCTGGCAAGTTAACACGAACGATTCCTGGTCGTTTTGATTTTGTAACACTTTGATCTAAATATGTTGCAGCACCGATTCCCGTGCGAAGTTTATCATAATCTACCTCAACGATATTCGCCCAGTTCCCCTTCATATTCTTTTGGAAAAACTCTTTATTTTGTGGTGAGAAACTTGTTGGCTCTGTTCCTGCAATTTTTCCAGCCCAGCTACCGCCACTCATAATAGACCATGACTCAACAGGTTCACCTTGTCCTGAGTACTTCGTATCGTATTCATCTGGTAATCCTAAATCATGACCATACTCATGCGCAAACACACCAACCGCTCCATCTTCAGGCTCGATTGTATAGTCGTATGCAGCCATTTTTCCGCCCCAATTTGAAACAGAAGATTTTGTGCCATCAATCGCATATGGTTTTGATCCAAGTTTTGAACGATGAGACCAAATCGCATCATCTTTCAACTTACCGCCGCCAGCTTCTTGACCCACGCCAGCATGTACAACCATTAAATGATCAATAATACCATCTGGCTCGTTTTTATTTCCATCACCATTTTGATCGTATTGATCAAATTGATCATAGTCTGCTAAATTGATTCCTTTTGCTACCGCTGCTTTTAATGCTTCTTTCACAAGATCACGTGGCCCTAAAGGACCTTTGTTATCATGACCAGTTCCCGCATCCGCACCATAATCTGACGCTTTTCCTGGAACAGTAAGCCATTCCGTTACAGTACCATCAACTGTGTAGCTCCCGCCAGATTGTTCTTCATAATATTGTTTAAATGTATTAATTTTCGATCCATCAAATAGAGTAAATGGTTCATCACCAAATAACATTTTTTGATAATGTTCACGATTGAAGTCCTTAGAATACATGTATCCTGGCTCTTGATCAATATTGTTATGCTTAAAATCGCTAAATTCTACAAGTAAAACAAGCACTTTATCTTTTCGAACAGCTCCATTGTACTCAGCTTGCTTCGCTGGTGCAGTAGGTACTTTTCCATTTAATTTACTAGAATTCAATGCTGCATCTTGTCCAGCTACTGGGCCTACTGCGGGCTGCTGTGCCTGTTCATTTTCCTTCATCTTTGCATCTTTTACTTTTTTCATAAAATCAGCAGCTTCTTGCGTAAGACTATCTCCTGTCAAGATTTCTTTACCAGAGTTTTCCCCTTTCTTTTTCTCAACATATTTCTCAACAGCTTTTGACGTCTCAGCTTGTGATGCAGATTGATCAATTACGCCCCGTTGTTTTAGCGCTTCTGCCAAACGCTCCTCCGGTATTAAATGCTCATCTATTGGTAGAGATGATGGCGTATCAGCATACGCTGCATGACTTCCAAAAGCAAAACTACTACTTAGTACTGCCGCTGTTGCTAAAACTGATAACGGTTTTAACTTCTTATTCTTTTTCAATGCATTTCCTCCCCAGTGTCTGCGAATTATCGTTTTTTTTGCCGATAGCAACATAATATTCTTTACAATAAGAATATTCAATGTTTTTCAACAGATAAAATGTTGAGAAATATTTTTTGTGCAGGGTGGGATGCACAGGATAACAAAATACAAAACTTCTACTAGTTTATGTTTTGCACATAACCACACAATGGGATCACTCGTGCTTTTATCTTGATGACGATGGAGTAGCGCTAGGAAAGACAATACAACATACAAACAGCCCAAGTTCCTTATTCGAACTTGGCTGTTTTTTAATATAAACTGATACTTTTCGTTCTGGTGCAAAAACCCTAAAGACCTTGTGAGTAATCTCCTAAACTTGGACATACTGATACTATTACTTTAACAAAGATTTACACCAGAACCTTATTTTTTAATCAACATTATTTAACTGATTCTACTTGTTGTTCTAATTCTATTCCAAGGAATTTAGCAAGCTCAAGCATACCAAATTGATTCGCTACAGACTCTGCGTCAGAATTATAGTTTGTGTTTGTATTAATATCATACGTATAAATTGTTCCATCCGAACTGCGAATAAATTCAATACCAGCAACAGTAATTTCATTTTCTTTCAAAAATTCTTTGTATTGTTCAATAATTGGCTCTTGGAAGTCCGATATAATTTCAAATTTTGTTGACGACTCTTTTTTACTCTCTTCTCCTACTGGGCAAAAAGCATCGTGAATAGAGCACGCATCTGCTGGACAAAGCTCGAATCCTTCTGATGTATCTACTTTAACTGCATATACAAACTGACCGCCTACAAACTCACAGCGTGTAATATATGGTTCTGGCGCTTCAATATACTGCTGGATTAAAGTAATTCCATCAATGGGCTCTTCAAACGTCGGACCATCCAAATATTGTTCTAAAGCATTAATGGAATGAAATAGTTGAACACCAAGGCCTTTACCTGCACGGTTATGCTTCGTAATGAACGGTACTTCCCCTAACTCCCTTGCTGCTTTTACTATATTATTGCGGCCAACAGCACCAATTGTTTTCGGCACTTGTATCCCAAAATTTCTTAATGCTGCATATTGATTCAATTTACTTACTTCAAGGCGTAATGCACGAGATCCATTAAATACTGTTCGCCCGTATCCCTCTAACCAAGCAAGAACTCCTTCAGTCAACTCAGGTGCAAATCGATGCCCTCTCGTATGTGAAGAAGCACTCATACGGTAACTCCAGTTCTTCCAACCTTTTCACCAAATGATCCGTCCATTCCTTATTTTCATGCAATATGTAAATTTTACTCATTTGTAATCAATTCCTTTCTTTTCAACGCAACTAATGGCATCACCTTTTCAGAAAATCGTTTCATCTCTTCAAGCTGTGGCGAAAATTGTAAAAGTAATAACGTAACACCCACCTTTTCAAAAGCGAGTATCCTTTCTGCAATTTGTTCTGGTGTTCCAATTAAATTAGGACGTAATCCACGATTAGATACGGAATAATCATTGAGCTTCACTTGCTGTTCCAAATGCGATTTACTAATAAAGTCTTGGTAACCCGCATAACCTAACGCATCATCTTTCACATCCGTTATGCGTCTCCATTCCTCTACCGCCTCTTCTTCTGTATCACGACAAATGACGTAAGCTGCAAGCCCGAATGACTGCAATGGCTCCTCTTTGACTTTCTTTCTACGATTCTTCATATCTTCTATTTTCACAGATACTTCTTCCACTGTTCCCCCGTGCATTACATATGCATCCGCGTGATTTACAATGACCTCTTTTCCTCTCTCACTCTCACCACCTGCATAAAGCTTAATGCCTTGTTTCTGCACAGGCTTTGGACTTAAATGTGTATTATGAAGCTCATAAAAGTTCCCTTTATAAGAGAACACTTCTTCTTTCCAAAGCTCTTTCAAAACTGTTACAAATTCCTCTGTGCGATCATATCTTTCATCATGTGCGGTAAATACTCCGCCATACTGTCTCGCTTCTTCTTCCCACCATGCTGAAACTACATTCAATGTAAAACGGCCATTACTTAATTGATCGATATTTGCTGCCATTTTCGCTGTAACTGCTGGATTGTGGAAGCCAGGTCTGACAGCTGTCATAATCTCTAATCGATCCGTTACTGCAGCAAGTGCTGCCGCAGTTGTCCACGCTTCTAAACTTGGTGCTGAAACACCTTTTATATCATTTAAGTTTAATTCCGCAATAAGTGTTGTTGAAAAACCTAATTGTTCTGCCGCTTGCGCTGTTTGTTTTGCATACTCAAACGTAGGCGGCATAGATTCATCATCTACATTTCGAAGCCATCCCCCAAAAATCGGTAACCAAAAACCATACTCCACTACATATTCCCCCTTTATCTTTTAGCCATAAAAAAAGCTACTCTTATCGAAATAAGAGTAGCCTTCTTGACTAAGTGAAGTGAACTGCTCTTATCTTTCAGGTATTTTTTCACCTGCAGGATTTGGCACCTTTCGTCTAAAACGAGGTTGCCGAAGTTTCATAGGGCCCGTCCCTCCACTTCTCAACATAAGAATTGTTTGATTTTCATTTATTATAATCATCAGAATAATAAAAATCAATGATTTAATACTTATTTTTCCGATACAAATTAAATGATATATAAAAAATCATATTGTTATAGAGATTCATAGTGATATTATGTTGTTTTACTTGCGAATATATAAAGGGGTATGTTGTATCATGTCGAAAACATCATTTATAACCAAGTTGCTTTACTTCTATCGTAAAGGAGATAGAGAATACGCCAAAATAAATATCAACCTAAAGAGGTGTTAGTAACATGAAAAATAAACGATGTGATAATTGTGGTTCTACTAATTTTAAGGAGGGAAGAGTTGGAAGCGCCTATCATGCATATGTTTGCGACGATGAACCTAGTAGGTTCTTTTCAGGGGGAAAGCGCTCTAAACTATTAACAACATTTTGTTTAGAGTGCGGTGAGGTGAAATCATTTAGAATTGAAAAACCGGAGATATTTAAAGAATAAAACAATACTAATTACATATTATGAAGATGTTTATTTAGGGATAAATTATATGATTAATATATCTATAATAACCCTCGGTATTACTAAGCCAATGTTTTAAAAGATTAACAAATATCGCGAGAACTAATCGAATGTATATTAAAAGTAAAAAGAATAAGGTGTCTAAAAGATCCCCTATTTTGAGCCAATAATGAGACATTATGTTAATCTTATATGTATAGCTGCACAAAATTGAGAAACTGAAGGAGACAGATACATTTTATGAGGAAATTATCCATATTACTTACTTTCATTCTAGTATTAGTCAGTGTTACGGTTGCTTGCACACCAGATAAAAAAGATAGTGCCGTTGAAAATGGTCCAATAGAAGAACCAACCGCAAAAAATGAAAATGAAGAATTAATAAATTTTGAAGAAAAAGAAGATATGAGCCGCTTGGAACAAGGTATTTTATTAGTTGGTGAGAGTGTTAAAGGAGGCTATTACTTGACCACCGTTCAAAGTGCATATTTAAATGCTAGCAACGATTCCGTCGTTGTTAATGTCTCTGTAAAAAATGTACGAGGTCAAATGATTGGACTATCAGAATTAAAATATAACTTAAAAGATGAGAAAGACGGAAAGGTCTATGAAGGAAAGGTCCTTGACCAAAACCCTTCTGATATACAAGTTAAACCAAATGAAACGGTAAAATTGAAAATAGCTTTTAAAGTACCAGGTACCGCAGATGAATATATGTTTCATATTGAAAGCTCTTTAGACCCTCTAGAAACAAACTGGAAAATTGATAAGCTGCAATCACCAAAAAACTAAGTCTAAAATACAATTTGTTTGAAAAAATCTCTCAAATAAGCAAAAAGTACCGCGAAAATTTGATATAGATACAAATGAATAATATATAAATAAAACCATCGATTTAATGAATCGTTGGTTTTTTTCCAAAAAAATGCTCCATTAAAAACTAAGAGATAAAAAAGAACTAATCCCTAGAAGAGATTAGTTCAATATATCCAGAGTTATTACAGTACATAGTTTTATGAGCAAACGTTATATAATGTTGTGTGGAATACATAACTTGTCATCCCTTTATAAGTAACTTTTAACCACTGTTTAGAATTACTGTAATGACCTTGAACATACTCACCTGTTACCCATGTTCCAGTAATTTTCTCGCCACTATTAAATGTATGTAAGACAGGTGATCCGACGGTGTAACCACTGCGTATCTTTGCACCATATACACCTACCGTACCTCTCTTTGCTCAAGCTGCTACTACAGTTTCATTTTCAGTAGTATTCGTAGCCGCGAAAGCAGAGCCGTTACATGTAAACAAAGTAAACATAAAAGCTGTTAATAAAGTACAAATAGATAAGCGACGTAACAAAATAAATTCCCCTTTTTTTTTATAATATATTTCTTCATAAATGATTATCTTGAATATCCTAACTATTTTCGATATATTCATGTTGAGAAATATTAGATGTAGCTTTGAAATAAGGTTTTATCAAAAATATTAACAAACTCATATTTTACAGAGAGAGCACCGAAAGAAGCCTTCTACATATCAACTATATAAAAATCCCTCCACCATAAGGCAGAGGGGATCTTCTAATTCCTATTTCAAACTACCCGCAATCTCCGTAAAGATAACCCCAAGCGCATGTGCACCTGCATCAGGATATCCTAAGCTTCTTTCGCCAACTGTACCGGCGCGGCCCATGCGAGCGACGATTTCTTTCGTATACTCTGCGCCTTTAACGGCTGCTTCTGCACCTTTTTCAAAGGCAGTTTTCATGTCTACTTCATTTGAAGCACTGTCTAACCAAGAGTCTACACATGGAGCAAGTGCATCAACAAGCGTTTTGTCACCAACTACCGCTCCTCTTCCGAATGATCTTTCACCGATAGATTGTATGCCTTGAAGTGCTGCTTGTAACATTTCAGCGAATTCTTTCACTGTTAGTTCACGTTTTTCGCCTGCTTCTTTACTAGCTGCGCGGAATGCCCCACCCCAAATTGGACCAGAAGCTCCGCCGCAATGTTCCATAATAATCATAGAACAGCCGTCAAGGAATGATCCGATTGTTACATTTTCTTGTTCTACAATAGAATGCCACTCACGTTTTAATTGTTTAAATCCTTTTGCCACACTCATTCCGAAGTCACCGTCACCTGCATGTGTATCTAACTCACAGAACGGTACTTCGTTTTTAATAATAATGTCACTCATTTTATCAACGAGATAGATCATATTGTTTAATGTGATGACATTATCTTTCATAACAGCGTGTTCTTCCGCCGTTTCTAGTTCAAAGGAAATTTCCTTCTCTTCTACATCTTCAAGCACATTCACGTACTCTACACTTTCAACTGGTCCGTCTACTTTAAACGCTGGTGTATTACATTCTTTAGATAGTAATGTTTTTAGCTCATCATCTAACTTCATCACTGTTAAAGACATACCTGCCATATCAATACTCGTCATATAGTTGCCAACGAATACTCTATTAATTTTAATATTTCTAGCAGCTAATTCTCTCGTAACTGCGTTGTTAAATAGGTAAAGTTCTTGCAGTGGTGTTCCGCCAAAACCGTTTACTAGAACCGCAATTTCTTCGCCATCTTTTACTCCTAAATCTTTTATTAAATCATTTGTCATACGGTTCGCTAATTCATCAGCTGACATCGTTTTTTCACGTTTAATTCCTGGTTCGCCGTGAATACCTACGCCGTATTCCATTTCATCTTCTGCAAGTGTGAAAGTAGGTGATCCACTTGCTGGAACTGTACAAGAAGTTAACGCTAAACCAATTGTGCGCACGTTAGCCGCTGCTTTTTCTGCTACAGCTTTCACCGCTCCTAAATCCATACCTGCTTCCGCTGCTGCGCCCGCAATTTTATGAACTAAAATAACTCCCGCAACGCCACGGCGTCCTACTGTATAAAGACTATCTTCTACCGCAATATCATCGTCCACTTTTACGTAGTCTACTTCAATTCCATCTTCAGTCGCTAAATGCGCACCGTTTTTGAAATTCATAATATCGCCGCTGTAATTTTTAATAATTAATAACGTACCTTTTTTACTAGCCGTCTCTTTAATGGCTTGATATACCTGAATTTGTGAAGGCGAAGCAAACACATCTCCACACACTGCCGCATCTAACATTCCTTTTCCGACTAGTCCTGCATGCGCTGGCTCATGACCACTACCACCGCCGCTAATTAACGTTACTTTATTTTCGTTCATTTCTTTCTTCTTAATCACTTTATATTTTTTCAAAAGCTCAAGTTCTGGATGAGCCATAACCATTCCGTTGCACATTTCCATTACTAATGTTTCTGGTTTGTTTATAATCTTTTTCATTGTGATTCTCCCTCAATTCCTTTAATATATTGTGATATATTTGAAATCTTCTTCTTACTACTCATGTTAAAATGAAAGCGTTTTATAGTAAACGGACAAAATGGACAATCTGTCTAAAGACACTTCTTTCATTTGTAGATAGGATTTTTATATTACTAACATTCTAGGGATGATTCAGATGACCTCTTCTATAATTTCTAAAAAGATAATCGCGAACTCGTTGAAACATTTAATGGAAACAGAGTCGTTTCATAAAATATCAGTGAGCGATATTATGTTACACTGTCAAATGCGTAGGCAAACTTTTTATTATCATTTTAAAGATAAATTCGAACTATTAAGCTGGATTTATAAAGAAGAAACGAAGGAAAATATTATCGACTTTCTCGACTATGAAACATGGGAAAACATTTTCGATTTATTATTTGATTACTTTTACGAAAATCAAAAATTTTACCGAAATGCTTTCAAAGTCATTGAACAAAACTCGTTTAATCACTATTTATTTGAGCATACGAAAAACTTATATATGAAAATTATTGATGAATTATCTGTGAGCTGTGGATTCAGCCTTTCTGATGAGACAAAAAATACGATTGCCTCTTTTTATAGTCACGGCTTCGTTGGGACGATAAAAGATTGGATTGAAAGTAAATGTGAAGTAGATCCATCCATTATGTCTTCTCTCATGAAAAATATGATAAACAATCAATTACTACTTTTACTCGAGCAATCAGCGAAGTAATTAAAGGGTGGCAAAAGCAATGAAAAAGATTATGAATGATGTAGACAATATTGTTCAAGACATGCTGCATGGCTTTTATTTTGAACATAACGACAAAGTAAATTACGACGAAACACATAACATCATTTATGTAAAAGATATCGAAAAAATGAAGCAAAACGTTGTCATTATAAGCGGTGGTGGTAGCGGACATGAACCTGCCGACATTGGTTATGTAGGAAAAGGAATGCTTACGGCAGCAGTAAACGGAAGTATTTTCACCCCGCCTACAGTGGAGCAAATTGTGGCGGCAACTCGCTTAATGCCAAAAGATAAAAGTATTTTATTCATCATTAAAAACTTTAAAGATGACGTTGAAAACTTTCTAGCGGCAGAACAAATCGCTAAAGAAGAAGGAAGACAAGTTGACCACGTCATCGTAAATGACGATGTTTCAATTGAAGATGATGCTTCTTTTAATAAAAGAAGACGCGGCGTAGCGGGCACTGTTTTCGTTCAAAAAATATTAGGTGCGGCCGCTCCCCACGGACATTCTTTAGAAGAATTAACAACACTTGGCCGTTCTGTCATCCAAAACTTACATACATTAGGAGTCGCCCTTTCACCTGCCAATGATCCCATGCAAGGAAAAGCTTCATTCACATTGAACGACGATGAAGTGTTTTACGGCGTCGGCATTCATGGCGAAAAAGGTTACCGCCAAGAAGCACTATCCTCTTCTGAAATATTAGCGATCGAACTTATGAACAAACTAAAAAGCATTTATCGCTGGAGAAAAGGAGACAACTTCGCCATCCTCATTAACGGACTCGGTGCGACACCATTAATGGAACAATACATTTTCGCAAACGACATCCGCCGTTTATGTGAGCTGGAAGGCTTACATGTAAAGTTCGTAAAAGTCGGTACACTGCTAACCTCTTTAGATATGAAGGGTGTTTCGCTCAGTTTGCTTAAGATAGAGGATTTGGGTTGGGTGAAGTGGTTGAAGACGGATGTTGGAGCGAGTAGTTGGTAACAATAAACGAAAAATTATGATGATTGAACGTTTAGTAATCAAAAATACTGACTTATATGAAGGATGTATAAATCTTATGTATCTGTAAATAAATCGAAGCATAAATACTATTTGCAATTTATCCACTAGTTTCGAAATACGGTTATCAAGTTGTAGGAAGGCACCTTAAGGTGTCTTTTCTTTATTTTCAAAAGGACCTGCTCAATTATTGCGTAAAAAACATAAAGTAAATTGAATCCGTTAAAATACATGAGTGACCCCTTGTTTTCTCCTCTTATTAAAGGAGGAACTATTATGGGATTTGGTGGTAGTTGTGGCGGCTGTGGATTTTCTGGAGGCTTTGCTTTATTAGTAGTATTGTTTATTTTATTAATCATAGTTGGAGCTTCTTGCTTCTGCTAAACAAACTATCGGAAAAGACACTCTTATATGAGTGTCTTTTCTTTATAAATTAAAAAGTATGAGAGCCCAAGCCTTTAGCCATAATTACGACTGAAGGCTATTTTCTATATAAAAAAATAAAACATAGTAAGAATAGAATGCTTGCTTAAACTGTTTTTGTTTCCTGCGTGTATTCATCACCTATTCTTTAGACAATCATATTCTCAAGCTATATTACAGTGCAACCTTTTATAAATTCACATCCCCAAAAAAGCCCTATTACTAGAGTACCTCATTCACATTTAAAAGAATCTACATATACCTACTTCCCTTAAAATCACCAAAACCCATTTGCAAATCTATAAAAGTAGATATAATATCCTTATGGAACCTTTATTAATTTATAAAGCATTGTCAAATGAAACAAGATGTCAAATTTTATCATGGTTGAAAAATCCAGAAAACCATTTCGATGAAAAGCCTTATCTAGAGCAAGATCTTAGCTTTCAAGTTGGAGTATGTGTAGGAGATATCCAGCTTAAAACTGGCTTAGCCCAATCGGTTATTTCTAGTTATTTATTAACTATGAAAAAAGCAGGTTTACTAGACTCTGACCGAATCGGAAAATGGACATACTATCGTCGAAATGAAAAAACAATACGAGAGTTTTCTGAATACGTTCAAAACGAATTATAAAATGAAAGCTAATAATCAATTGATTATTAGCTTTCACACATTCTGCTTTTTACAGGTATCCAATTACTTTTTATAAAATTACACTACCTATAAAAGCAAGAAACATAGAAAGGAGAAAATTTTTTAATATATCATATCTAGTTATTTAGATATCTGTTATTGTATTTCAGATTACATAACCCTAATAATATTAACATCCAATCATGCTTATAATAATGCTTCTTTTTTAATGAATTTACTTTCAAAATACTGATACGAATGGAGAGTTTTATAAATGAAAAAAGTAAATCCTTTACTTATTCTGACACTGGCAATAGGTGTGTTCGGAATTATTACTACCGAGATGGGTATTGTCGGCGTATTACCACAAATCACTCAAAAATTCGGAATTTCAACTACACAAGCTGGATTTTTAGTAAGTATATTTGCACTAGTTGTTGCTATTTCTGGTCCGTTTCTAATTCTGCTCGTCTCTAGTATTAATCGCAAAATAATTTTATTAACAGCAATTTTCGCATTCGTTATTTCAAATATAATCTACGCTTATACAACACAATTTGAAATCATGCTTATTTTTCGTATTTTACCGGCAGCACTTCATCCACTCTTCTTTTCAATCGCTCTTGTAACAGCTGCTAAACTTGTCCCTCCAGAAAAGAGCGGTCAAGCGGTTACAAAAGTTTTTATGGGAATTACTGTTGGCTTTGCTTTAGGTGTACCACTAACCTCTTACCTTGCAGACCAATTTTCACTCGAAATTGCTTTCTTATTCGGAGCGTTCGTTAACACTCTTGCATTCATTGGAATACTAATCCTACTTCCTTCTATGCCTGTTACAGAAAAAATGTCTTTCGGCAAACAAATTCGTATACTCGGCAAACCAGGATTATGGTTAAATATTTTAACCGTCACATTCCTTTTTGCAGCCATGTTTTCCGTATACAGCTACTTCGCTGAATACCTTGCAAAAGTAACTTCCATGAACGGATCTCTCATCAGTATCATGCTATTCATATTTGGTGTAGTTATGATTTTAGGTAATCATTTATTTGGTGGTCTCCTGCAAAAAAGCATAATAAACACCGTAATATCATTCCCTATTCTATATTCTGTTGTTTACATATTGGTTTATTATTTAGGTTCCTACCTTGTTCCAATGATTTTTATCGTATTCATTTGGGGAATCGTACATGCTGGTGGATTAATTGTTGGTCAAACATGGTTAATAAGCGAAGCAAAAGAAGCACCTGAATTTGGTAATAGTCTATTCGTTTCGTTCTCAAATCTCGGAATTACTTTAGGAACAACTATTGGAGGCTGGTTCATTTCAAACTTAGGTATTCACCAGCTTATTTGGAGCGGATTTATATTCACACTACTTTCATTTCTATTAATTATAATAAAACTAAAATTTTTCAATTCTAATAGCCAGGCTTCATTATCAAGCTAGTACATTTTCAGTTTCAAATTTGATAAAAAAACATTATAAATTTTTCTCTATATAAAATACAGGTTATTTTATATAGAAGATTTCATAAACTAAAAGTATAATGCTCAAGGCCTTTAGCCATAATTACAACTAAAGGCTTTTTTGTATATAAAAATAAATCTAAAAGGAGCTAATTTTATGGAACATAATCAAAATGGAATACTTGCTTTAATTGTTTTGTTTTTAGTATTAGTGTTTTTTGTTAGTGGCATGGTTTATCATTTATGGGGTTCTTTTTAATTTCAACTTTTAAACAAATAAATAATTCAAAAACTAAAACGTGTATTGTAATGATTGATATGGAATATTTCCAAAACAACAAAACATAGATTTGAATTTTATTTCTCAATGGACAAAATAACTTAACATGGTAAAATAATATTTGGACGGGAGTCCAATATTATTAAAATTAAAGTGGTTCAAGTCAGAGAAAGGCACCTTAAGGTGTCTTTTCTTTTTTGTTAATTAATAGCTTGTTCTCTTCTATGTAACTCTTTAAAATATAAATTTTAATAAAAAAGGCGCATTTAGATTGATGCGTCTTTTGGCGATGTCTCTTTTGTGAAATCATATAAAGCTATTGCACCTAAAATAACAAGTATGCTTTCAGGAGCATCTATCAAAATAGTTTTCCAAAATTCCTGGTATTATCCATTTAATATCTGCTGCTGTTTCAAGATATGTTTGAAAACAACCGATTGTAAAATCAATTACAGATAAACATACAAATAATGTTAGACAAAATCGAATTAATTTCTTATTTTTAAACATGTAACACCTCTCAAAATTCATTGGATATTCCTACTTTTGGTTCGCTATATATTTACATCCTTATATTTTATTTTAACATTACAAAAATCCAAATAAATCAAAATATGCATATTACATATCATATTGACTATCAATTTAAATAAGAACTTTGCTTTTTACATTTCAGGTNTCTTTCTAT